>JBDSXE010000307.1:0-5999 GCA_039926325.1 Paracoccaceae bacterium
AGGCCCCCGGCGGCGCGGATCGCCTTGACTGCGGTTCTCAGAAAGCCGGGCGGATCGGCGTAGACGCCGTCGGACGAAAAGATCGTGTCGACGATCAGGGCGGCGGGCTGGATGCCGTGGCGCAACAGGTCGTTGATAGCGGCCTGAACGTGGGCAGTGAAATTGGCGTCTGGGGCGGGAATGGTGCGGACGTTCTGGCCGAGTGGCACTCCGCTCCCGAAGGAGGGCGACATGGCGGAGGTGGCGAGGGTGACGCCGTGGTAGGCGTTTTCGGTGACGATAAGGCCGGTGCCGCCGGTATGGGCAAAGGCGATGCGGAGGGCGAGATCGTTCGCCTCTGACCCCGTGCAGGTGAACATGACGTGGCTCAGGCCGGCGGGGAAGGTGGCGAGCAGGCGCTCGGCATAGTCCAGCACGGTGTCATGCAGATAGCGGGTGTGGCTGGCGAACAGGGTGGATTGGTGGGCAGTGGCGGCGGTCACATGAGGGTGGCAATGGCCGACAGAAGCGACGTTGTTGTAGCAATCGAGGTAGGCGTTGTTGTCGGTGTCATACAGCCAGACGCCTTCACCCCGCGTCAGGTGGACGGGGGTTTCGTAGAACAGGCGGTAGGCGGGGCCGAGGAGTTTGGTGCGCCGTGCGATGAGGGCCTGGTCGTCGGGCGACAGGTGGCCCTGGCCCGGGGTGTATGCGTTGATCATTGTCTGGGTCATGACAGCTCCAGCAGGATACGGGGAAGGTTGGCGAGGGCGATCAGGCCGTCCTGTGCGCCTTGGTAGTTTCGCAGGATGTAGGGCGCGTTGTCAGGGTGCATCGCGACGCGGGCAGAAGCGATGGCAAGCGAGGTCAGCATCCTTGTGGCGACAAGATCCGGCAGCAGCCGGGTTTCAAGTGCGGTCAGGGGCAGGATGGCGTGGTAGGCTTTGGCCACATCAAGCAGGCTTTGCCACGGTTGAGCCGCGTCGATCTGATAGCAGGCGGTGACGGCGGCATCACAGATCAGCGGCGTTTCGACCATATCGCCAAAGTCAAGGATCGCGGCAATCTCATCCGTGTTGGCGGGGTTTACCAGGACGTTGTGGGGGTTGAGGTCGTTGTGGACGACCTGGGTTCTGAGGGTGGGGATAAGGGGCGCGATGTCGCGATCAAAGCGGTCCAGCGTTTCGGTGGCGAGTTGGCGGATGTTGGCGGGAACGTGCGGAAGGAGGGGGCGCAGGTTGGCAGCGTGCTTGATGTCCCATTGCAAGACATGGGTGGCGGCGGGGTGATGGAAACCTTGCAGGCCGAGGGAGAGTTTTGCGGCGGCGGTGCCGAGGTTTTTGCGCTGTACTGGGGTGCGGGGGGACAGGTATTGCGGCAGGCCCTGCATGTAGGTGAGGAGGCGCAGGATGCCGTGGGGGGTGGCGGCCTCGGTTTCGTTGGTGAGGGTGCGTATGACTTTGGGGACGGGCAGGCGCGTGCGGTCGAGGTGGAGCAGCGCGGCGGTCTGGAAATGGGTGACTTCGGGCGGCTCGGCAGGATTGGCGAGTTTCAAGACGTATTGGGCCGTTGCGGTGGTCAGTCGGAAGTTGAGGTCACGTTCAGAGGTGAGCTGGGTCAGTTCGCCGGTGATGCCGAAGTGATGTTGGGCAAGGTGCGCGGCCTTGGCCAGTGACAGAGTCGGCGGGGCGGTCGAAAGGCTGGCACCTAGAGTGGTCATGGGGATGGGTCCGGGATTGTTGCGCTAGGCGAGTTCGATCCAGAGCGGGTGATGGTCGGAGGCGATTTGGCTATTGTCGGTGCGGGCTTGGGTAACGTGGGGGACCAGGTCGGAAGTGACGAAACAGTGGTCCAGTTGGCGCAAGCGTTTGGTTCCGGCGATAGTTTTCTCATGGGTGTGCAGGCGGGTGTTGGTGAGGGCAATCGCGTCGTGGAAGCCGTCAGCATAGCGAGCGCCGGGGTTGTAGGGCGTCTGGCCGGTGATGCGCTGATGTTCGGCGCTGCCGGGTTCGGCGTTGAAATCACCCATCCAGATCGCGGTTTGCGGGCAGGGCGGCTCTGGCCGCGATTCGGTCCAGTTGCGGGCGGGCTCGTCGTCAGTCCCGCTCCACGGTGGGCCTTGGATCTGGGTGGTGGCGTGGAGGTGCAAAAGGTGGTCGATCTGAGTCAGGCGTTCTTCCACGCCGACATGGGCGAGGTGGACCGACAGGACTCGGATCGGGCCGTGCGGGGTGGTGATGCACGCCTCGAGGGCTGCGGTTTGGGTGTTCAGCGGGTCGATCATGCGGCGCATTGGCAAAAGGTGCAGGCGGGTCCAGTGGATCGGCCAGCGCGACAGAATCATCGGGCCGAACTGGCGGCGACGGGCGCGGTCTTGCGGTGTCGAGGCGTCCATGTCGAGGCCGGGACCGTAGGCGGTGTGGTAGTCGGGCAGCAGGAATTGCAGGATTGCGGGCTGGTCATCGTGGTTGGTGCGGGACCAATGGCGATCCACCTCTTGCAGCGCGATGATGTCTGCGCCGTCCAACACGCGGGCGATGCGGGGCAGGTCGTAGCGGTTATCGGTACCGAAGCCGTATTGAATGTTGTAGGTCAGAAGTTGCATGGCGGCACGATAGGCGGCGGCGCGGTTGGGGGAAAGCCCCGCTTTGGCTATGGGGCGACTGGCGGGGGTTGCAATTCGGGGGGAATTGCGCCATGTTAGTGGGGCGAAACGCGACTTGTCGACCTTCTGTCTCCTTATGGCTACAGTTCTCGATCTTGATGTGACTGCGCCAGGCCATCGCAAACCTGCGGATGGCGACTAACTAGGAGTACACACGATGGCTAAGGGCACCGTGAAATGGTTCAACGCAACCAAGGGTTTTGGCTTTATCGCACCGGAAGGCGGCAAGAAAGACGTGTTTGTTCACGTCTCCGCCATGGAACGCGCCGGAATTCGCCAGCTTGATGACGGCCAAGCCGTTACGTTCGACATCGAAGCCGGCCGTGATGGCCGCGAATCGGCGATCAATCTGGCGCTGGCATAAGCTTTTCCAGCCTCGGCTGGGATTTGAAACGGGGGTGGCTTTGGCCGCCCCCGTTTTCGTTTGTCAGGTCGGTTTAGCCAGCAACCACGGTCCATGGGTGAGGATAGGTGAATTCTTCAAGGTTGGTCGTGGTGCCGATTCGATCGACCACCGCGAACAGACCGGGTTCGGCAAGCGGGGTCAGGACGCCATGCCAAGTGCCGCGGTGCAGGTTGATGCCTTGCGAGCCGTTGGTCACGAAGGCGCGGGGGGTGGCCTGCGGTCCGTCGGCGACGATGACCAGAAACGGGTGCTCGTGCATCGGCAGGAAGGCTTGCGATCCGTCGGGATGGCGTTCGATCAGGTGCAGGCGGTAGGGCAGTTTGCGGGCAACGGCGTTGAAGATCGAGATGCCGGGATGGGCGTTTTCGGTGCCGACATCAATAAGCGCGCGGTCGTGATGGCGCAGGCAGAGGCCCTGATTGATGAGGCGGTAATCACCAGTGGCTTCAAGCACGTCGCCGTAGGGGGCGAAGGCGACGGCGGTCAGGGGTTCGGTCTTGATGGTGTGCATTGGGTGAGGGTGGGGGATTTTTGGGAGGGCGGCAAGGGGGGATGGGTGGCAGGGCGGCGGGGTGAACCTCGCCCTACATTTTCCGGTCGATGACGGTTTGCGGCGGGGATTCTGCGAATGGTAAACATGTTGCGGTTGAAGGCGTTGAGTCGTGGTGGAAGATCTATGCGAAGATCATGGGAATTGTGGGCGACGCAAAAGAGTCAGAACCGCAATTGCCTAAACCGCCTGAAGTAAAAAGGAAAGAGCCGCCGCGGAAAGGGCTTCCCAAGCCGATAACGTCGGATATGGGTGACGAAATTCCCCTCTAGCGCACTGCCATTCGGAATATGACGCCGCACCGCCGTGACTGTTGGGTGAACACCATACCCTACCGTCCAAACGCCCCAACGCCCCTAAGCTTCGCGTGCCGGTTTACGTCTTTGTACAGCAGATAGCGGAACGGACCCGGTCCGGCGGCGTAGCAGGCTTGGGGGCAGTAGGCGCGGAGCCACATGAAATCGCCGGCCTCGACCTCTACCCAGTCCTGGTTCAGTTTGTAGACCGCGCGGCCTTCGAGGACGTAGAGGCCGTGTTCCATGACGTGGGTCTCTTCGAACGGGATCAGGCCGCCGGGCTGGAAGGTGACGATGTTGACGTGCATGTCGTGGGCGAGGTTGGTGGGTTCGACAAAGCGGGTGGTCGCCCATTTGCCCAGAGTGTCCGGCATGGCGAGGGGGGTGATGGCGCGTTCGTTGGTCACGAAAGGCTCTGGCAAGGCGATGCCGGGGGCGGGTTCGTAAAGTTTGCGGATCCAGTGGAAACGGGCGGGCTCTGGGCCTTCGGCCAGCAAAGTCCACTTCGACCCTGCCGGGATATAGGCGTAACCACCGGGCGACAGGTCGTGCCCCTTGCCATCGATGGTCACGGTCAGTTCACCGTGGGTGACGAAGATGACGTGCTCTGCCCCCATTTCGGCATCGGGCGCATCGGAGCCGCCACCGGGCTGCACCTCCATCACATACTGGCTGAAGGTTTCGGAAAAGCCGCTCATCGGGCGGGCGATCAGCCAGAGCCGGGTCTTGTGCCAGCCGGGCAGATAGCTGACCACAATGTCGGAAAAACAGCCCTTGGGGATGACGCAATAAGCCTCGGTAAAGATGGCGCGGCCGGTGTGCAGGGCGGTCTGCGGCGGCAGGCCACCGGTGGGGGCATAGTAGCTGGTCATGGGAGTTGGTCTTTCAGGCGGAGGAGGGCGATGCGTTCGACCTGAGCGCAGGCGGTTTTGAGTTCGGTGGCGGTGTCGTTTGACAGGCGTTCGTGGAAGGCTTGCAGGATCGTCGCCTTGGTGTTGTCGCGGACGGCGATGATGAAGGGGAAGCCGTGTTTGGTTGTGTACTGGGTGTTGAGGGTCTGGAAGTTAGCGCGTTCGGCACCGGTCAGGGCATCGAGAGCGGCGCTGGATTGCTCGGCGGTGCTGTCTGCGGTCAAGCTTTTGGCGGCGGCAAGTTTGCCTGCGAGGTCGGGGTGAGATTGCAGGACTTGAAGGCGCTCCTCCGGCGTGGCGGAGCGGAAGATGCGGGCGAAGGCGTTGTGCAGGCCGACGGCGCTGTCATGGGCGGGGCCAAGTTCGAGAGCGTGGGCGCGTCGGGCGATCCAGGGGGAATGTTCGAAAATGCTGCCAAAGCGTTCGGTGAAGCGTTCGAGTGACATCAGCGAAGGCCGCTCGAACCGTTTGTGCGGGTGGGTTTTCGCCCAATGTTCGGCGATTTCGATGCGACAGGGAAACCAGACGTCGCTGCAGGATTTTGTATAGTTGAGAAAGCGTTGCAGCCCCGCGAATTTGCCGGGGCGACCGATCAGCCGGTTGTGCAGGCCGATCGAGAACATCTTGGGTCGGCCATCCAGACCCTCGGCATAGAGGGTGTCGAAGCTGTCCTTCAGGTAGGTGTAGAACTGCTCGCCCTCGATGTAGCCGGGGGCGGTGGCGAAGCGCATGTCGTTGGCTTCCAATGTGTAGGGGATGATCAGTTGGTCGCGGTCGCCCACCTCGCGCCAATAGGGCAGGTCGTCGTCGTAGGTGTCGCTGATCCAGTCGAATTGGCCGGTGGCGGCGGTCAGATCGACGGTATTCACGGAACAGCGCCCGGTGTACCAGCCGCGCGGGGGGGTGCCCACGACTTCGGTGTGCAGGCGGATGGATTCGGCGATCTGGCGGGCTTCTTCATCGGGCGGCATGTCGCGGTGATCGACCCACTTCAGGCCGTGCGAGGCGATCTCCCACCCGGCGTCCTTCATGGCGGCAACTTGCTCTGGGTTGCGGGCGAGGGCGGTGGAGACGCCGTAGATGGTGAGGGGGATTTGCAGCGCGGTGAACAGGCGGTGCAGGCGCCAGAACCCGGCGCGCGCGCCGTAGTCGTAGATCGATTCCATGTTCCAGTGCCGCATGCCGGGCCACG
>JBDSXE010000308.1:0-7120 GCA_039926325.1 Paracoccaceae bacterium
CCCCTCGCAACTGGAAGAGGAAAAGGTAGCGGGCGCAATCAAGACCGACTTTGTGCTGTCGGCAGAGATCATGACAATTGCGCTGTCCGCCATCCCCGAAAGCGCGTTGTGGATCGAGGCGGCTACACTGGCCATCGTCGGCATCGGCATCACGATCTTGGTCTACGGCTCTGTCGCGCTGATCGTGAAGATGGATGATATCGGCCTGTTTCTTGCTCGTCGCGCCAGGCTGGGGGTCACGCGTGCCGTGGGTCGCGGTCTTGTGATCGGCATGCCGATGTTAATGAGCTTTCTGTCCACCGTAGGCACCGCCGCGATGCTGTGGGTCGGCGGATCAATCCTGGTACATGGCGCAGAGGTTCTGGGCTGGCCTTTGCCCGCCCATGTGATCGAGGGGTTTGCGAACGCCATCGCGCATAACGTGCCGCCGGTTCAGGACGCGCTGCACTGGATCGTCACCGCCGCCTGCGATTTCGTCATCGGCACCGCCATTGGCTTTGTGCTGATCCCGCTGGCCACGCGGTTCGTGCTGCCGCTGTGGGACCGTGTCACGGGCAAGGCGAAACCGGCGCATTAGCCAGCCCGCCTATCTTCCCCGTTCATCTTTTCACAAATATCCCATGGGGGTCAGGGGGTGTGAAACCCCCGGCTTTCTTGGTTACAGCAGCGATTTCGCCAGCGCCACCGTTGCTTCCGGCGTGATCCCGAACTCTTTGTACAACCGGTCAATCGGGGCTGATGCGCCAAAGCTGTGCATTCCGATGAACCCGGCCTTGGCCTCACGACCGCGCTCACCCAACAGCCAACGGTCCCAGCCGCCAGCGCGCACGCCAGCCTCTACCGCCACCCGCACCGGACCTGCGGGCAAGATACGCTTGCGATAAGCCTCGTCCTGCGCGGCAAACAGCTCCATGCATGGCATGGACACCACGCGGGTGCCGATCCCCTCTGCCTGCAGCGCGTCACGGGCTTTCAGCGCGATCTCAACCTCGGACCCGGTGGCGATCAGGATGACGCGGCGCGCACCCGTGGCCTCTGCCAGCACATAGGCCCCCTTGGCGGTCAGGTTGGCGGTCACATGGGTTTTGCGGACTGTCGGCAGGTTCTGCCGCGACAAGGCCAGCACCGACGGCGTGGTTTTCGACGTCAGCGCAATTTCCCATGCCTCGGCGGTTTCCACCAGATCGGCGGGGCGGAAGACGTGGGTGTTGGGGGTGGCACGCGAAATCGCCAGATGCTCGACCGGCTGGTGCGTCGGGCCATCCTCGCCCAGACCGATCGAATCGTGCGTCATGACATACACGACCGGCACGCCCATCAGCGCCGACAGCCGCATCGCAGGCCGCGCGTAATCGGTGAAGCACATGAACGTGCCGCCATAGGGACGGATGCCGCCATGCAGCACCAATCCGTTCATCGCCGCCGCCATGCCATGTTCGCGGATGCCATAGTTGATGTAGCGACCCTTGCGATCCTCTGGCCCGAACACGCCAAGATCCGGCGTCTTGGTGTTGTTCGAACCGGTCAGGTCGGCGGAACCACCCATCGTTTCCATCATCACCGGGTTGACGGCCGTCAGCACCTTTTCGGATGCGGCACGCGTAGCCAGCTTGGGCGCCTCTGCCACGGCCGCCTTCTTGACCGCCAGAATGGTACCCTTCAGCTTGGCCGGTGCATCGCCTGCAAAGACGCGCGCGAACATCGCCTGACGCAGGGCAGGGGCGTTGGCCAGATCAGCCTCCCACCCCTTGCGGGCCGTTGCACCGCGCGTTCCAGTCTGCTCCCACCAGGATTTCACATCGGCGGGAATGGTGAACGCGGGATAGTCCCAGCCATATGCGGCCTTGGTGTCGGCAATCAACTTGGGGTCGGTCAACGCGCCGTGCCCCTTGTTGGTGTCCTGCGCCGACGACCCGAGTGCTATATGGGTCGCGCAGGCAATGAAGGCCGGACCGGCGCTGGCTTTGGCCGCCGTCAATGCCCGGTCGATATCAACAGGGTCGTGGCCGTCGCATTCGAATACATCCCAACCGCTGGCCGCAAACCGCGCCTTCTGGTCGGTCACGTCGGACATCGACACTTTGCCGTCGATGGTAATGCCGTTGTGGTCCCACATCACGATCAGATGGGACAGCTTTTGCTTGCCCGCCAGCGCCAACGCCTCTTGGCTGACGCCTTCCATCAGGCAGCCGTCGCCCGCGATCACATAGGTGCGGTGGTTTTGCAGGCTGGCACCAAAGCGAGCGCGCAAATTCTCTTCCGCGATGGCAAAGCCGACCGAATTGGCAATCCCCTGACCCAGCGGACCCGTTGTCGTCTCGATCCCCGTGGCATGGCCATATTCCGGGTGACCCGCAGTTTTCGAGCCCCACTGGCGAAAGTTCTTGATCTGGTCCAGCGTCATGTCTTCGTACCCGGTAAGGTACAGCAGCGAATACAGCAGCATCGACCCGTGGCCCGCCGACAGGATGAACCGATCGCGGTCAGGCCAGTGCGGCGCCTTGGGATCAAACTTCAGATGTTTGTCAAACAGCACCGTCGCCACATCGGCCATGCCCATCGGCATACCGGAGTGGCCGGAATTGGCGGCAGCCACCGCGTCCAGCGTCAGGGTGCGGATCGCGCAAGCGCGCTTCCAGTGATCGGGATGGCGGGCGCGCAGGGTTGCAATATCCACGTTTTGGTTTCCTGTCCTAAGCCAAAGGTTGCGGTCTGAATAACAGCCTGTCTGGCAAGATCAAGCGCGCCCCGCAAGGCATTGTCCGCAAAGGGGCGACCCCGCCTTCGTAATTGGGCTAAGATCGGCCTTGACGACAGCCGCTTGCGATTCGCAAACTGGCTTTGGAACCAGACCCAATAATGAAGGGGCAGCCAATGGGGCAGATTGCCGATCTAGAACAGCGCATCACCAGCGCCTTCGCCCGCATCGCTGCGGGGGTAGAGGCGCTGGAGGCCAAGGCTGTGCCCCAGCCTGTGCCGGTGGGCGACACCGTCGAGGTTGCCAAGCTGCAATCGGCGCTGGACGAAGAACGCATGGCGCACGCCCAACTGGCGGAGCGGCTAAAGATGCTGCGCGAACAGGATGCTAAAACCCATGCCGCCCTGACCGCCGAAGTGTCCAGCCTAACCCGGCATCTGGACACCAAGGGTCTCGACGTGCAGCGCCTGTCCGAGACGGTCGCCCAACTGCGCGAGGAATTGCGCCGCCTGCGTGAAGCCGCCGAGCAGGGCATGGCCGACCCGCAACTGATCAACCGCGCGATGCTGGCAGAGTTAGAGGCGTTGCGTGCCACCCGCGCCGCCGAAACCTCTGAGATGGCCGACATTCTGGCGGCCCTGACCCCTATCGTCGAAGCAGAGGAGGCGCGCGCCCATGCCTGAACTGGAAATCACCATTGGCGGGCGCAGCTTTTTCGTGTCCTGCCGCGCTGGAGAAGAGCATTTCCTGCACGCCGCAGCCAAGATGCTGGACACCGAAGCGCAGCCAATCCTCAGCCAGATGGGCCGCCTGCCGGAACCCCGCATGTTGCTGATGGCGGGCCTGATGCTGGCCGACCGCACCGCCGCCGTTGAAGACGAACTGCGGACGCTCAAGGCCAAAGTCGCTGAAATCGACGCGCGACCTGCTGCCGCCAAGGAACGGGTCGAGGTTCCGGTGGTGCCGCAAGACGTGACAGATTCACTAGCAGAAATCGCCGCCCGGGCCGAAGCTCTGGCCGCACGCATTGAGGAGAAACGCGCATGAAGGTCATTTCAATCACAATATTGGGTTTTGCCGCCGCTGGTCTGGTGGCCTGCGCCACACCGCCAGAACCGATCATTCCGACGGTCGGCACAATGAACTACACCTGTGCGGGCGGTGCGGTATTGCCAGTGACCTATCTGGCTGGTCCCAACGGTCAGAATGCGCTGGTTCTGCCTGCTTTCGGCATGAACCACAATCTGGTGGAGCAAGGCAGCGGTGTCGGGATGCGGCGCTTTGCCGGCCTTACCGGTGGATCGAACATGGTGTGGAAGCTTGACGGAAATACCGGCGCGCTATCGTCGATCAACCCCACTACCGGTATCGAAACGCCCAGCCTGTTGGGTTGCCGCCCGGTCATGCCGCCTGCCTAACCCATCGCGCCCGTTGTCTCTGGGGTAACGGGCGTCACCGTCCCACGACGGTAAGGAGCATCACATGAAAACGCTTTTCCTGCTGCTTGCCCCGCTGGCAGCCTGTACGATGCACGCTGCCACAATGCCGGACGCGCCGGCTACTGGCACCGTGAATTATACCTGTACGGATGGTTATGTCGTCCCGGTTACCTTCGGGATGCAGGATGACGGTACCAAATCGGTCGTCCTCAAGGTTGACGGCAACAGTTACACGCTGTTGAAAGCAAAGTCTGCAACTGGCACCCGCTATGCCTGGCCCTCGGATGGGTCAAATTTCGTCTGGCAAATACAAGGCGGGGTCGGCACAGTGCTGTGGCATGACGGCACCAGTGGCACGGAACAGCCGCGCTTCACCGACTGCCGCGCATCCTAATCGAACCGGGTGGGGCCAAACCCCACCCCAAGGGTCAACCGGCCTCGTTGGCTTCGCGGATCTTGTTGGCGGCGGCTTTGTCGAACGCCACGCCGCTCGCCTCGAACAACTGGTCCAATTCGCCTGACAGCATCATCTCGGTGATGATATCACAGCCGCCGACAAACTCTCCCTTGACGTAAAGCTGCGGGATGGTCGGCCAGTCGGAATAGTCCTTGATGCCCTGCCGGATGTCCGCATCCGCCAGCACGTTAACGTCGGAATATTCCACGCCCATGAAGTTCAGAACCCCCGCCACACGGCTGGAAAACCCGCATTGCGGCATCATCTTGGTGCCCTTCATGAACAGAACCACGTCGTTCTTGGTCACGGTGTCTTTGATTTGATCGGTAGCGGTCATTTCGATCTCCATTCGTTGTCGCGGGCCTCCGCTAAAGCGCGGCCACGCGGTCTGTTTTGGTGCGCGATGGGCGCCCCATTACTCAGGCGCCTTCGTCGTCAGTGCCAGCGCGTGCAACTCGCCGCTGGCGCCATCCATCTTACCCTTCAGGCTGGCATAAACCGCGCGCTGTTGCTGCACCCGGTTCATGCCCTTGAAACTTGCGTCCACCACTTCTGCCGCCCAATGGTTGCCGTCGCCAGCAAGGTCGGTGATCGTGATGCGGGCTTCTGGAAAGCTGGCGCGGATCAGGTTTTCGATGTCGCGGGCTTCCATCGCCATGGCGTGCTCCTTGGTATTGCTGCAGATGTAGGCTGGGGCAGGGGGCGCTGCAAGGGTCGGCTATTCGACGGCCAGTGCAAAAGCCGTCCGATAGCTGGCCGATAACGCCGAAAGCTTGGCCTCATCCTGGCCGAACCGCACGACCGAACCGCCAAACTTACCAACCCGCGCCGCCGGAACCCCGGCCTCTGCGGCGTGCGCCAGCAGTTTGCCCGCCAGTTGCGGCGAACATGCCAACAGATAGCGCGCCTGATCCTCGCCGTACAGCGTAGGGATATCGCCTGCCGTCAGCACCAGCCCCAGACCCGCGCCTTCTGCCATCTCGAACGCCGCCAAACCCAGCCCGCCATCCGACAGGTCGCTGCAAGCGTGGATCAGGCGGCGATTGCCGCGAATGAACTCGCCATGCTGCCGCTCTGCCACAAGGTCCACCGGGGGAGCATCGCCCGCCTCGATCCCAAACGCTTCGGCCAGCAGCGCCGATTGCCCCAGATGGCCTGCGGTCGCACCGATCAGCACCGCCACGTCGCCATCCTTGACCTTCGTGCCGATCAATTCGTCCAACGAGGCCAGAATCCCCACCGCGCCAATCGTCGGCGTCGGCAAAATCCCGGTGCCATCCGTCTCATTATAAAGCGATACGTTGCCCGACACGATTGGCATATCAAGTGCTACACACGCAGCCGCGATGCCGCGCAAAGACCCCACCAACTGCCCCATGATTTCGGGCTTTTCCGGATTGCCAAAGTTCAGATTGTCGGTCGTGGCCAAGGGTTTGGCCCCCACAGCGCACAGGTTGCGAAAGGCTTCCGCCACCGCCTGCTTGCCGCCTTCGAACGGGTTCGCCTTGACATAACGCGGTGTCACGTCCGATGTGAACGCCAGCGCCTTGCCCGACCCATGCACCCGCACGACGCCCGCACTCATCCCCGGACGGCGCACGGTATCGGCACCGACCTGACTGTCATATTGCTCCCACACCCACGCCTTGTGGGCATAGCTGGGTGAGGTGATCAGCACCGACAGCGCCGCGATCGCGTCAATCTTTGGCACCGCACCTAACGGAGCAGCCGCCGGAGTTTCCACCCACGGCCGATCATATTCCGGCGCGCTCGATGACAGTTGCGACAGCACCAGATCCGCCTTCACCTCATTGCCATGCAGCACAAGGAATCGGTCCTCGGCAATCGTCTCGCCCACAATGGCGAAATCCAGATCCCATTTGACAAAGATCGCCCGCGCCACGTGCTCCAGTTCCGGGCGCAGCACCATCAGCATGCGTTCTTGCGATTCCGACAGCATCATTTCGTAGGCGGTCATGTTGGTTTCGCGCTGCGGCACCGCGTCAAGTTGCAGCCGGATCCCCAGACCACCCTTGTCGCCCATCTCCACCGCCGAACACGTCAGGCCGGCGGCCCCCATGTCCTGAATGGAGATTACCGCACCCGACGCCATCAGTTCCAGACAGGCCTCCAGCAGCCGTTTTTCGGTGAAGGGGTCGCCGACCTGCACAGTGGGGCGCTTTTCCTCAATCGTGTCGTCAAACTCCGCGCTGGCCATCGTCGCCCCGCCCACGCCATCGCGGCCCGTCTTGGCCCCCAGATAGACCACCGGCATCCCGACACCCGACGCGACAGAGTAGAAAATCTTGTCGGTATCCGCGATCCCAGCCGCAAAGGCGTTGACCAGACAGTTGCCGTTGTAGGACCGGTGAAAGCGCACTTCGCCGCCGACCGTCGGCACGCCAAAGGCATTGCCATAGCCGCCGACGCCCTCGACCACGCCCTTGACCAGATGCGCGGTTTTCGGATGCGAGGGCAGGCCGAAGGACAGCGAATTCATCGCGGCGATCGGACGGGCGCCCATGG
>JBDSXE010000309.1:0-5706 GCA_039926325.1 Paracoccaceae bacterium
ATTTGGCTGAACCGTCCGCTGTGCGAGTGGAACCGGGATCGAAAATTACGGCATTTGCTATAAGAGGCGGCTCTCCATGACATGGACGCGATGGGCGGAAAGCGGTCTCAGGTAAACCACAGATCAATACGCAGAACTCGTCGATAGCCACTATTCGCAACGTTGGTCAGGCACCGGAGCGCTTCGCAAGAAGGTACATTTAGTGTCCTGACGGCGATCGTTTGTCCCACGGCGTCGCGCATGTCGCGCTGCTGCAAACCGCGGTTTGGTCGCAAGGCTTACGTCAAATGACCTTTAACGGTTGGGCCGCACCCGTGCGGCACTTTTGTCTGCGAACGCAGCCAGCCGGGCGCGGGCTTCAGGCTGGGTATTCACCACACCAGCCAACACAGCCTCGGCATAAGCCGCATCCATCGCCGACATATTTTGCATGTGACTGACGCCTGAGCATATCGCGAAGTTTGACAGCGGCAGGTTCTGCGCGGCCTTGCGCGCCAGATCCATCGCCGTGTCCAGGCTTGAGCCTTCGGTGATGTATTGCGCCAACCCGAGATCGACGGCCTGTTGCCCCTGATAGACCCGCCCCGTCAGGATCATGTCGATCATCCGGGATTTGCCGACCAGATCGGTGACCCGGATCGTCGCACCACCCCCGGTGAACAGCCCGCGCTGACCCTCCGGCAGGGCAAAGTAGGTCGTCTGATCCATCACGCGTATATGTGCCGCACTAGCGAGTTCCAGCCCTCCGCCGACAACCGCACCCTTCAGGGCCGCGATGATCGGCACGCCGCCGTATTCCATCTTGTTGAAGGCTTCATGCCAGCGCAGGCACAGGTGCATGAAATCCGCCGGGCTACGGTCGGCCTGATGATGTTCGATGAGGTCAAGGCCGGCGCAGAAATGGTCACCCGCCCCGGCCAGCACGATGGCCCGGACACCCGCACGCGGCGCGGTGGAAAAGAACTCGACCAGTTCTTCAATCGTGTGGGAATCCAGCGCGTTGCGTTTTGTTGGACGGTTCAGGGTCACGACCCAGACGCCGTTGTCTTGGGCCTTTATGTCCAGGTTCTTGAAGCGTGCGGTGTCGATATGGATGGCCATTATGGGGTCCTGTTCAGAAAGGGATGGGGGTCAGAGGGCAGCGTCCAGCAGGCTTGCCGCATCTTGGGCGACGCGGGCGTGCTGAAGCGCCGTCTCGATCAGGATGTGATGCGCGTAAAACCGCGCAGTAGCGATCTTGGCGGCCATGAAGGCGCTGTCCACGCCACGCGCCAGCGCCGCCTCGGCCACAAGGACTGACCGCGCCAGCTGCCAACCCGCGACCAGATTTCCGGCCAGCATCAGATAGGGCACCGCCCTGGCATAGGCGGCGTTCACATCCTTGGGGCTGATTTCGACCAGAAGAGCGACGACGCTTTGAAAGTCCTCGCGCGCGTCCGATAACCGCGCTGCGATTTCTTGCGCTACTTGGGAGCCTAGCTGCAGCTCTTGCTCCGTCTCGGCGATCATCGCGGCGATGCGCCTCCCTGTGGCTCCGCTGTCACGCAGCGTCTTGCGGCCCAGCAGATCATTGGCCTGAATGGCTGTTGTACCTTCGTAGATCGGCAGGATACGGGCGTCTCGGCTGTGCTGCGCCGCACCAGTCGCCTCGATAAACCCCATGCCACCGTGGATCTGGAGGCCCGCCGAGGTGGTCAGCAGGCTCATCTCGGTGCAAAAACCCTTGACGAGCGGCACCAGGAACTCGGCCATGGCCAATGCGCCAGCCCGTTCGTCAGACGTGTCGGCTGCCTCAACCAGATCTTGCCATCCGGCAGCATAGGCGGCCAGGGCGCGGCAGCCTTCGGTCGTGGCGCGCATATGGCCAAGCATCCGGCGAACGTCAGGATGGTGGATGATGGCGACAGCACCCGGGGCGCTGCCATCAACCGGGCGGCCCTGAACGCGGGTTTTTGAATAGGCCAGCGCCTGTTGATAGGCACGCTCGCCAATCGCAACCCCTTGAACGCCGACGGCAAAGCGGGCGGCGTTCATCATCGTGAACATGTATTCCAGCCCGGCGTTCTCAACGCCGATCAGAAACCCGGTGGCGCCTTCAAACTCCAGAACGCAGGTCGGGCTGGCCCGGACGCCCAGCTTGTGTTCGATACTTTGACAGTGGACCGTATTGCGCGGACCCAGAGCACTGTCGACCTCTAACAGAAATTTCGGCACCAGAAACAGGCTGATCCCCTTGATGCCCCTTGGCGCATCAGGCGTGCGCGCCAAAACGAGGTGGACGATATTTTCGGCCAGATCATGCTCGCCGTAGGTGATGAATATCTTTGTGCCGGTGATCTGATAGGTGCCGTCCGGCTGCCTCTCGGCCCGCGTGCGCAGCAGGGCCAGATCGCTACCCGCCTGCGGTTCGGTCAGGTTCATGGTACCGGTCCAGACGCCCGAAACCAGTTTATGAAGGTAGGTCGCTTTGATCTCTGGCGACCCAAAATGGCGCAGCGCCTCGATAGCCCCAGCGGTCAGCAGGGGGCACAGTGCAAAGCTCATATTGGCGGCGTTGATGATTTCTCCCGCCGCAGCACTTACGGCGCGGGGCAGGTCCTGGCCGCCGTATTCGGCAGGGTGTGGCAGGCCCTGCCAACCCATCGCGACGAACTTGGCGTAGGCCGGCTGAAAGCCCGCAGGTGTCTGGACTTGGCCCTTGTCAAACTGCGCGCACTCACGGTCGCCGGGGGCGTTCAAGGGTGCGATTTCCTCGGCGCAAAAACGGCCGAATTCTTCCAGCACAGCGGCTGCCATCTCCATATCGGCCGAGCCCGCTGCGATATGGGCGATGTTGAACAGCATGTCCTTGACGGGGGCTTCATAGGTCATGATTGTGGTCCCAAGTCGCGGGCGGCGGCCCTTAGGATGAACTTTTGAATCTTGCCGGTGGCGGTTTTCGGCAAGGCGCCAAAGACCACGGTTTTTGGCGCTTTGAAATGGGCGATATTGGCGCGGCAAAAGGCGACGACATCGGCCTCGGTGGCCGTTGCACCCTCGCGCAGCTCGACAAAGGCGCACGGACTTTCGCCCCATTTC
This sequence comes from Paracoccaceae bacterium, assembly GCA_039926325.1. Classification (GTDB taxonomy): domain Bacteria; phylum Pseudomonadota; class Alphaproteobacteria; order Rhodobacterales; family Rhodobacteraceae; genus Stagnihabitans. Next base: position 3,079 of record JBDSXE010000309.1, read on the forward strand.
GGATGCGGGCGGGCGACGACAGCCGCCGCCAGCACGGCGGGGTGGCGATACAGCACCGCCTCGACCTCGACGGAAGATATATTCTCGCCGCCCGAGATGATCACATCCTTCAGGCGGTCGCGGATTTGCAGATAGCCGTCGGGATGCACCACGGCCGCATCGCCCGACCAGAACCAGCCGCCGGAGAAGGACACAGCCGTCGCGATAGCGTCTTTGTAATAGCCCTTCATCACCGTGTTGCCTCGTATGGCAATCTCGCCCTGCGTCAGGCCGTCGCGGGGCACATCTAGCCCTGTTGAACGATCCACCACGCGGATATCTTCCACCATCGGAAAGGCCACACCCTGCATCGCCTGCTTTTCCGACTGCTGCGCGGCGGGCAGCGCGTCCCAGTCGCCTTGCCACAGGCATTGCGAGATATGGCCGTAGGTTTCGGTCAGCCCGTAAACCTGCATGACGTCCAAGCCCAAGGCGGCGGCCTTTTGCAGGATGGCGGGGGGAGGTGGTGCGCCTGCGGTCAGAACCTTTATCTTGGGGTCAAAGGGCCGGGCGTCTGGGCTGTCGCACAGCATTTGCAGAACTATTGGAGCCGCGCCCATATGGGTGACGTGATGCTCCGCCATCGCGGCCAGCAGTTTCGCGGGCGTCGCGTCGCGGGTAAAGATCATATGGCCGCCGACAATCGCCATCGCCCAAGGGTGATTCCAGCCGTTGCAATGGAACATCGGCACCACCGACAGATAGGTCGGATGCGGCGGCAGGGCCCAGCCCACCACCGTGCCCATCGCCATCTGATAAGCGCCACGGTGGTGATAGATCACCCCCTTGGGTCGCCCAGAGGTGCCCGAGGTATAGTTCAGCGCCAAAGCCTGCCATTCATCGCCCGGCAGCGCCCAAGCAATCGGTGGATATGCCGCCAAGGCCTCGTAGGTGGTCTGGCCAAAGCCGTGATGGCAGGGAAGGTCGGTGATATCGACGACCGGGATTTCCTTGCCGTTAATAGCGAATGCCTGACGCAGCAACGGAGCCAAGGCGGTATCGGCGATCACTAGCTTGGCGTCCGAATGGTCCAGAATATAGGCGACAGTCTCTGGCTCCAGCCGGGTATTCACTGTGTTCAGCACCGCGCCCAGAAGCGGCACCGCGTAGTGGAGTTCGAACAGTTCCGGGATGTTGGGCGACAGCACCGCAACCGTATCCCCCAGCCCAACGCCGATTGCCGCCAGCCCCGCCGCCACAGACCGGCAGCGCGCGCCGGTTTCACCCCAGCTGCGGCGGATATCGCCGTAGGTCAAGGCGGGCAAAGTCGCATAGACCGTCTCGGCCCGCTTCAGGAACGACAGAGGCGACAGCGCCACGTGGTTGGCCGCATCACGAATCGGGGTGTCAAAGTGCTGCTGCATGGCGGTTACAGGAACGGCAGTTCGACCAGCTTGGCCGCAACCGGCCCCTGATCGCGGATCACCTGCACAGTTTCGCCCGCTGGAACGCTTGCGTCGATCAAAGCATAACCGATATTGGCCTTCATGCGCGGAGACCAAACGCAGTTGGTCATCATGCCGATGCGCTGACCGTTCCGGGTGATATCCTCACGCCGGAAGCCCAATGGGGCAGGCACTTTACCTTCCAGCACCAGACCCAGTTGGTGGCGCTTCACCCCCTCGGCCTTGATCCGGCGCAGGGCCTGAATGCCCACCACGTCATCGGCTACGTCCAGATCGACATATTTGCCCATGCGGACCTCAAACGGGTTGGTCGCATCGTCGGTATCCCCTCCGACAGACACCAGACCGCTTTCTGTGCGCTCTGCCGTGGCAGGCGCACCGGGGCCGATGCCCCACGGCTGGCCCGCCTCTTTGAAGATATTCCACAACTCAGTGCCGCGCGACCCGTCTTTCAAGTAAATCTCGAACCCGCCCTGTTTCGACCAGCCAGAGCGTTGCACCGCCACCGGAATGCCGTTGATTTCAGTCTCTCGGAACCAGAAGTATTTCAGGCCCCGCACCCAGTCGCCCATCACATGCGCGACAACATCTTCGGCCCTCGGGCCTTGCAGCGCCATGGGCGACACGTCCGGTTCGCTGACCTTAACATCTAGGCCCCGCTCGGCGGCGATGGCGCTGGCCCAGAACCAGACGTCGCTGTCGGCGATCGAGAGCCAATACAGATCATCGGCCAGTTTCAATAGGATAGGGTCGTTGATGATCGTACCGCGATGGTTGCACAGCGGCACATATTTACCCTGACCCACCTTGCAGTTGGACAGATCGCGCGGCGACAGGATCTGCGCCAGGCGGCCCGCATCAGGCCCGTTCAACTGCACCTGACGCTCCACCCCCACATCCCATTGCGACACACCATTGATCAGCCGCCAGTATTCCGCCTGCGGATCGCCGTAAGAGGTCGGCATGATCATCCGGTTGTATATGCTGGCGGCGGTCATGCCTTCGGCGACTGCCGAGGCGTAGAACGGCGACGGGCGCAGGCGCGCCGTGGGGAAAACTTGGAACATGCAACCTCCCGTGGTTGCCCTCCAATGATCCCGCTGGCGCGTTCTGGTCAAACGACGTATTCAGGGGCAATGCCTATATAAATAGTTATGGCTCTGTTTTGAGGCACCGATGAACC
>JBDSXE010000310.1:0-4996 GCA_039926325.1 Paracoccaceae bacterium
CAGAGGTATTCACACCGCAAGGCAACTGGTCTTCCTACCCTAGCCATCGTCATGATGAAGATGACTTTCCGCGCATGACCTATCTGGAGGAGACCTATTATATGCGGACTAGCCCCGCTCAGGGCTATGCGCTGCACCGGGTTTATACCGAAGATGGGACGCTTGATGAGACGATGGCGGCCAAAAACCATGATGTAACGTTGGTGCCACGCGGGCATCATCCGGTGGGCGCGCCCTACGGCTATGACCTGTATTACCTGAACGTCATGGCTGGTCCGCTGCGAAAATGGCGGTTCCAGAATGATCCAGATCACGACTGGATTTACCGGCGCGACAATCCCATCGCGTGATTCAGGCCCAACGCGTGATTCAGGGCGATCAAACCTTCAGGGCGATATCAACGACAGGCGGACACCCGGACCCATTGCGCGCAGTTCACGTTCCACTAGCCGTGGGCGCGGAAGGTCCGGGCCGATGACGGTAATCTGGCCGGAAAATTTCAGACCTTCAAGAATTTCAATCACGGCCATCGCATCATGCTCTGCCGAGAACAGCGGAAGGATGATCCTGGTCGGCTTCAGATCAGATAAAAGTTCGGGCCCTAGGTCAGAGAAATTGCGGTGCAGCACGCCTTCCAATGGCAAAGGCCCGTCCGCATCCAGCAAACGCTGACAGTCGAACGCAATCACAACCTGCAGTTCATCGGGTGCCGTGGGTTGCATCGCTGGTTTTGGTGCTGTTGTCATGTTCTGCATATAGATGGTGCGTTCACGATGTATTTACAGGTCAAAGTAGTGGAATTCGACCTGGCACACGCACAAGTGCAAAGATTGCCCGGTTTCGTTGCGGAATTGCTGGCCTGTGGCACGACAGACCGCTACGCAACGGGTGGAATTTAGGGAAAGGGCGCGGTATGGCGGGCGAAGACGTAGCCGAGATATTGGCGAGCCTGCCGCTTGCTGCGCTGCTAATTGGGGCGGATGCGCGGATCAGTGCCGCAAATGACGCCGCCGGGCGGCTTTTCGGGCAGGGAATACTCGGTCGACACTATGGATTTGTGTTTCGGCAGCCCGAAGTATTGGCCGCTATTGCAACGGCCGTGGATCAGCGACAGCCGACCGTGGCACGCCATGTTGTGCCGGGGCCAAGTTTCGAATCAATCCATCGTTTGACAGTTTCTCCGGTGGGTGAGGGTGCACTTTGCCTGTTTCAAGACGTCAGCGATCAGGAACAGGCGGGGGCAATGCGGCGGGATTTTGTGGCAAATGTCAGCCATGAATTAAGGACACCGCTGACGTCTTTGTTGGGCTTTATCGAGACGTTGCGGGGTGCTGCAAAAGACGATCCGGTAGTGCGCGAGCGGTTTCTGGCTGTGATGGCTGCGGAAGCAGAGCGGATGAACCGTTTGGTGCGCGATCTGTTACAGCTAAGCCGGGTCGAGGCGCAAGAACGGCAACGGCCAGCGGTGCGTCATGATCTGTCGCGGCTTATTCTGGGGGCGGTACAAAGCCTGCGACAGATGGCAGAGGCGGCCGACGTTACGCTGGTTCTGGAGGGGCTGGATCAACCGGTCATTGTCTTTGCTGATCCGGATCAAATTACACAGGTGGCGACGAACCTAATTGAAAACGCCGTGAAATATGGTGGTTCTAGCAAGCAGGTTCGCATCAGTCTGATCCGTGAAGCGGGTCCACGGGGGCCTTTGGTGCGTCTGGATGTGGCGGATCAGGGCGAGGGGATTGACCCGATGCATCTGCCCAGACTGGCCGAAAGGTTCTACCGGGTGGATGGCCATCGCAGCCGCGAAAAGGGTGGCACCGGACTGGGACTGGCGATTGTAAAGCACATCGCGCACCGGCATCGCGGGCGGTTGGTGATTGATAGCGCGGTCGGTCGGGGATCGGTGTTTTCGGTGATTTTACCGGCTGATTAGGCGACACGGTATTGATCCAGTGTCACCGATCTGCTGGCCCTTTGCGCCATCGCTGACCCTCAGCGAATGACTGTCATCAAACTGTTACAAAACTGTCGCAAAACAGAATCGCACGGCACCTAGACGGGGCGCAGAAGGGAGGACCGTACGGGTCGCCCTCGTGACGACAGTACTGGAGAACACAATGTCGCTTTCAAAACTTTCCGTCTCGGCGATTGCCTTGCTGGCCGCCTCGGCGATGACCGCGTCCGCGCGTGACCAATTGCAGATCTCAGGCTCTTCCACGGTGCTGCCGTTCGCGACCATTGTCGCAGAGGCGTTTGGCGAACAGGGTACGTTCAAGACCCCGGTCGTTGAAGGCGGCGGTTCGGGCGCTGGTCGTGCGGCGCTGTGCAAGGGCGTAGGCGAAGACACCATCGACATCGCCAACTCGTCCTCGCGCATCAGCCAGAAGGACATCGACACCTGCAAGACCAATGGCGTCAACGACATCATGGAAATCCGCATCGGCTATGATGGCATCGTGTTTGCCAGCGACATCGCCGGGCCGGACTTTGCTATGGTGCCCGCAGATATCTATGGCGCGATCGCCGGTCAGGTTGCCAAGGACGGCGCGCTGGTTGCCAACGCGAACAAGACCTGGGCCGACGTGAACGCCACTTTGCCCAAGCAAGACATTCTGGCGCTGATCCCCGGTACCAAGCACGGCACACGTGAAGTGTTCGACACCAAGGTCGTGCTGGCGGGTTGCAAGGATACCGGCGCGTATGACCTGTTCCTGGCCGCCTCTGCTGGTGCTGATGACGCCGCCAAGGCCAAGGATGCAACCGCTGCCTGCACCACGCTTCGCACCGATGGCGCGCAAGTCGAAATCGACGGCGACTACACCGAGACTTTGGCGCGTCTGGCATCGAACAAGAACGCCGTTGGCGTGTTCGGCCTGTCGTTCTATGAAAACAACGCCGACAAGCTGAAGGTCGCGACCGTCAAAGGCATCGTGCCGACGACCCAGACGATCGCTGATGGCACCTATCCGGTCAGTCGTCCTCTGTTCATGTATGTCAAGAAGGCCCACATTGGCGTAGTGCCGGGCTTGCAGGAATACATCGACTTCTTCGTGTCCGATGACATGGTCGGTCCGGAAGGCAAACTGGTAGAATACGGTCTGGTTTCCGACCCGGAACTGGCCAAGACCCAGGCTGATGTCGCAGCTGATACCGTAATGGCACCGCTGCAGTGATCTGATCCGAAGGGGCGCGACCATCGCGCCCCTTCACCTATTTGGGGACACGCCTGCCATGAGCCTTGGCCTTCTCTGCCTTTTACTGATTGTCCTTGCGGGACTTGGCTATGTGATTGGTCAGCGCCGCGCTGTGACATCGGCGGGTGGCGACATCCGGATTTTACATTCGCTGCCAAGCTTTTATGGCCGGATAACCGCGTTGATGATCGCCGTTCCCGCCTTTTTGCTAATCGCGGTCTGGCTGGTTCTGCAACCGTTATATCTTGAACACCAGGCATTCTCTCTGATCGACGCAGCGGACATTCCTGAGGGCAGTTCGCCCAATCTGGTTATTGCCGATGTACACCGTTTGGCCGACGGGCTGAATGTGCTGGATTCTCTTGGCAAGGATACTGCCACGCTGGTGCAAGACCCGGTGGCGCTGAAAACCGCGCTGAGTGCGGCAGGCGTGGCGCTGGGAAATGATCCAAAACCATCGACCATCAAAGCGGCACAGGCGACGCGGGTGATGTCGGTCCGGTTACATCTGGCGCTTACCGTTCTGGCGCTATTGATGGCAGCGGGGGGGATGGCGTGGTCCCTAAGCCGGATCAAGCCAGAGTACCGGGCACGGAATGCGACCGAAAGCTTTGCCATCTGGCTGCTGGTCGGCAGTTCGCTGATTGCCGTGCTGACAACGGTCGGCATCGTCGCATCGCTTTTGACCGAAACCATCCATTTCTTTGAACTGTATCCGGCGCAGGACTTTTTCTTTTCAACCGTGTGGAGCCCAAAGTTTGGCGGCGGTTCGCAATTGGGCATCTGGCCGCTGGTCTGGGGCACGCTGTATGTCTCGGCGATTTCGCTGATCGTGGCGGTGCCGATCGGGCTGATGTCAGCGATATACTTGGCGGAATATGCCAGCAGGCGGACGCGTTCCTGGGTGAAACCGGCCATCGAGATTTTGGCGGGCATTCCGACCATCGTTTACGGCCTGTTCGCGCTGACCACGGTCGGCCCGTTGCTGCGCGACTGGATCGCGCAACCGATGGGGTTTGGTAACAGTTCGTCCAGCGTGATGACGGCGGGTCTGGTGATGGGGATCATGGTGATCCCGTTTGTATCCTCGCTGTCGGATGACATCATCAACGCGGTCCCGCAAAGCCTGCGCGACGGCTCGTTGGGATTGGGTGCTACGCCTTCGGAAACCGTGCGCCAGGTCGTATTGCCTGCGGCGTTGCCGGGGATTGTTGGTGCCGTGCTGCTGGCGGCGTCCCGTGCGATTGGCGAGACGATGATCGTGGTGATGGGGGCAGGGGCGGCGGCAAAGCTTGACCTCAACCCGTTCGAAGCAATGACGACGGTGACGGTCAAGATCGTCAGCCAGCTGACCGGCGATACAGAGTTCAACAGCCCTGAAACACTGGTGGCGTTCGCGTTGGGGCTGACATTGTTCATGTTCACCCTGCTGTTGAACATCGTGGCGCTGGTGATCGTGCGGAAATATCGGGAGCAGTACGAATGAGTTCGCTTTTCGCACAGGACAAGCACACCGCCTCGCGCAATTCGGCGGAAAAGCGGTTCCGGGCTTATGGGGTGGTGGCGATCACTTTGGCGTTGCTGGCGCTGATGTGGCTGCTGATCTCGATTTTCAGCCAAGGGTTGCCTGCGTTCAAGCAAACTTACCTGACGTTTCCGGTGACACTGGATGCAGGGGCTTTGGACAAGCAGGGCCACGGTTTGCCCGATGAGATGGCCAAGGTAACGACGATTGGCTATGGCAAAGTGCTGGCGACAGCACTTGAGGCAGAAATCAAAGCTCGTGGGATTGATACGCTGGG
>JBDSXE010000311.1:0-4234 GCA_039926325.1 Paracoccaceae bacterium
CGTCTAACCGGCTCAGTTCTGGGTGAAAATCAACAGTTTGTTTGGATTTGGTCATAAGATCATCCTTTCCAGCAGCGTCAGACTTGCTTCGTCGGAAAGAATGCACGGACAGGACAGTCATGAGACCAAACGGTCAACCACGCGCCGTGAGAACAAGTCGATGACGACCGCGAGATAGAGCCAGCCCTCAAGCGTCTTGATCGTAGGGTTAAACCGCTACCGGCTTACAAGCCGTTGCTCCCCGCTCTGCCGCCTTTCTGGCGGAGCTGTGGCATGGGCTTAGAACGGTTTTCTGCATGCAGCAAGGATTGACTTTTTAAGAGTACCGGCTCTTACCCCTCTTCACTCCAGCCCCTTTTCGGCGCGCTGCAGGGATTCCACCACTTTGCGGGCGCGCGCAATTTGGGTCTTGAGGATGCGGCGGATTTTTGCGTCGGTCTCGACGTCGTACATTGCCTCCACCTGGGCCAGTGCTTTTTCAAAATCCGCCTTGCGCGCGAGATCCATGTCCCAGAGGGCTTTCTCTTCCTTGGTCGAGGGTCCGAAGACGCGGGCGGTGCCGGCCTGAAGGTCGATCAGGATGTGGTCGGGATGCGGCAAGGGCTCGGGTTGGCCGATGATGTTGAGGCGCTTGCGGCGGTCCAGTTCGCGTTCCCAATCGACCTTGTACTGCATTGCGGTCTGCAACCATTCATTGTGTAGTGCCCTGTTGCTGTTTTCAACCGTAGACAACAGTTCGGCGAAGAGGCGCTGCGAACGATGCTGGCCTTTGACGGTATTCACCGCCAGCGAGCGCAACACCGCTTGGGCAATGGGCACGGTAACATTGCGCTCGCCGTCGCGCACTTTGATGTCGCGGTAGGCTTCTTGCAAGATGATCGACTTCATCCGTTCTTCGTTCAGACCCTGCAGGCGGTTCTTGACACCCTTGGGCCGTCCCCGTGGATTGCCCGAGCGGCCCTTCTGGAAACGGGCGCCCTCTGGCGGCTTGGCATAGCCGACCTTGTAGCCCGGCCGCACTGCCAGCGGACCGGATTTGCCAGCGCCGGGTTTGGCACTGTTGGGCTTGTCGGGAGGCTCTTGCGGGTCCGAACTCATTCTGCGGCCGCCAGGATGGTGACGGTTGCGGCGCGTGGCCAGCCGCAGACAATCCGTTCAGCCTGATCCTTGGCATGGCTTTCATAGCGGGCAAGGATCCGGTCGCAATAGATTGGATCGAGTTCGCTCAGGCGAGCGACACGACCGGTTTTTTCGGCGGCGATCAGTGTCGAACCCGATCCGCCAAAGCTGTCGAGGACAATCTCACCCCGGCCAGAGACATCCTTGATCGCATCGGCAATCATCTGCACCGGTTTCACCGTCGGGTGCAGCGCCAGTTCTTCCATCCGACCCTTGCGCATCGTGTTGACGCCCCGGTACTGCCAGACGTTGGTGCGGTAGCGTCCGTACTGGCCAAGCTCGAAACTGTTCACATGCGCCGCCGCCCCCTTCTTGAAGGCGAAGATCAACTCATGGCGCGAGCGGTAGAACGTCCCCATCCCGCCATTGTCCTTGGCCCAGACGATCAGATTCTTCAGCTCTTCATAGACGGCGTGGCCTGCCGTCAGGATTTCGTTCATGTGCCGCCAGTCCATGCACACATAATGGATCGAGCCATCCATGCTGTGATCCGCAAGATTGCGCAGCGCACTTGTCAGAAACTGGGTGAACTCCGATACCGTCATTTCACCCGACGCCATGGCAAACTCGCGGTGCTTGATCTTGCCTGATCCCCCGACATGGCCGTCGATCTTCACGTTGTAGGGTGGATCGGTGAAGACCATGCGGGCCAGTTCGCCTTGCATCAGCAAGTCCATCACGGCCGGATCCAGCGCGTCCCCGCAGACAAGCCGGTGCGGCCCCAACTGCCAGACATCCCCCGGGTGAACCCGCTGTGGCGCGCTATCGGGCACGATGTCATCCTCAGGATCACCGGGCTCTTCCGGCGTGAGACCTTCAACCAGCGCGTCCAGTTCCGCGACTTCAAAGCCGGTGACACCAATGTCGAAGCTCAGGTCTTCGATTGCGGACAGGGCCTTCAACTCTTTAGCCAGTATCTCGTCATCCCAGCCGGCATTCAACGCCAGCTTGTTGTCCGCGATGACATAGGCCCGCTTTTCGGCCTCGGTCATATGCTCGATCCGCACACAGGGTACCTCCGCCATGCCGATCTCAATTGCGGCGCGCACCCGGCCGTGGCCCGCGAGGATCGTGCCCGCCTGGTCGATCAACACCGGGTTGGTGAACCCAAACGTGCGGATCGACGCCACGATCTGGCGGATCTGTTTTTTGGAATGGGTGCGGGCGTTCTTGGCCCACGGCCGCAGATCCTGCGGTGCAAGCATTTCGATCTTCTGGGCCATCGCAGCAGCCTCCTTCGGCAAAGGGAAAGGCTGGCCGTCACCGTGACGGAATCGCCCCAAGCCAACACTGGGGGCGAACAGATCGCTGGTCAATACGCGCTACGTGTTGGGTGCCGATTTATTTTTTTAATAGCCGAACCAACCACACCTCAGAGAACTGTCACTACGTCGTGTAGTATGTCTTCAGCTGGTTCATCGCGCCAAATGGAATGACCCCGTTGTGCTGCAATTGTCCGACGACGATCCCCGGAGCGATTCCCAGTGATCTAGCGAAGGTGCGGACCTCTGCCTCCGTCTGGGTGAAGTTCAGCCGAAACGCCCGCATCGCCGCGGAAGGCACCAGAAAGTCGGCGGCCCAGGTGTTGGCCTCGGCCTCTTCCTTTGGTCCGGCACTGCCAGAGCCCTTCATCATGTCGATGAAGATTGTCTTGCGGCTATGCAGGAGAAGGTGGGCGCATTCGTGAAAGAAGGTGAACCAGAAGTGGTCATCCGATTTGTACCTGAAGCTTTGCTGGATCAGTCCCTTGCGCGGGGTCAGCCAGCGCGACACGCCGCTCGCCCGGGTTTTGGGCAGCGCCAGTTCCAGAACGAATGCGACCCCGGCGGCCGCGCACCTCGCTTCGATCTTTGGCAGGGCTTCATTGATCGGCACCAGGGTGAGAGCGCGTATGTCTTTGAGTGCTGCCAAAAATGCATCGCGGTCGTAGTTTTGGCAGTCGATCCCTGCCGCGCGGCGTTCACCGATGCGCAGCCATGCCGCCAGCGCCCATTGGTCATTGTCGAATGTGGGCGAGGTGCGGTAATCGACCTGCAACAGCTCGTCAATCTTGTCCTCGCAGGCCAGGATGCCGCCAACCCCAAAGAATCGCAGCACTTCCAGAACCTGGTCCACTTTACCCTGCAGCCGTTTGAGATAACCGCGGGCCGCGAGTTCCTTGATCGGAAATGCCTCGGCCCAATCGTGCCGGGCAGCAAGGTCCTCACTCTCCGCGTCGCGGGCCTGATGCAACTGATAGGCCGCTTCCATATTACTCCAGACCGCTGCAGGCACGTCGAGGACCCGCTCCAACTGAAGTGCTGTCGCAGGTTCCAGCGGCGCCTTGCCGCTGACGATCTCCGCCATCAACTTGCCGGATCGTCCACACCGCCGCGCAAGTTCGCGCGCCGAGATTCCCAACTGCTCAAGATACTCCTGAACCAGATCACCGGGCGGCGACGCATGATCTGGCGTGTAGGCATGCGAGACTGTGCGGCTCGTCATGACCGTCGTGCCGTGGGCTCAGATACGGCAACCACGCCAATGATTTGCACTTTCGCGATAAGCGACAGGTCTGACATTTTTGCTCCCTCCATAAGAATTACCTGAAACAGAAGATACTGGCTCGGGCCAAGGGCAACGGAAAAACGCCCCTGCGTATCGCGGGCGAGAAGGCCAACTGGAAAAGCTGCCGGAACATCAGCAAGCGATCGTGCCGCCGCCAAGAGCGCAAGTCTGCAGCAGATCTTGCGCGCGAGCACGGCGCCGAACTTGGCGACAAGTGCGCCATGACTGCAGCAGAGGTCCCGGACCTTGGTATCCGAGAAGTTGAGTTCCAACGCGGGGTCCTGATTGTGTTTCGCAATGGGTAACAGGTAACAAGAGAACTGGCAAACAGAAATTTAGGATCGGTTCGGCGCTAGCCGAAGGGCGGCTTTGGGCGTGAAGCGGTCAGTCGACGCGGCAAGGGTAAACGGCCGCTTCACAGCCACTTGCGGTTGACGGCTTCTAGGCCGAGAACATTGAAAATGCGGACTTCCTTTCATGTGGGCCATCGTTGCCCTACCGGATAGAT
>JBDSXE010000312.1:0-5943 GCA_039926325.1 Paracoccaceae bacterium
TCTTCACTATTCTGTATTGCTCGACGGATTGCCTCAGTCGTGGTGGCGCTGCCGTGTAGAACCTGTCCCATAGTGCGTCCTTCCATTCCAAAGAAAAGATTGCACCATCAAAGTCCGGGATCAAACAACTAGGTGCAGCAGTTCGGTGCCAGCGCGATGACGCAAAAATCGCTAGCAACCGTTAACCAGATTGCTGATGTTCTCCGGCGGCTTCCAAACCATAATGACATGACGGTAGCATCCACCGCCGATACGCTGAACGCAGCGAAGATCGTCACCGGTCATGGCGAAGTTTGGAGTACGGTTCGACGTCACATGCCACTCAAAAAAGCGCGATTGCTCCTCGCGCGGGCTGATGCTGTGAAGATCAGAAGCGATCCCTGGTTTCGGTAGGTTCTGAACCTTCGGGTGTCAACCGCATCTACCGGCTCTACTGCGAAGAAGGGTTAACCGTCCGTAAACGCACAGTACGCCGCAAGGCGAGGGCACAAGGGCACCGATCTTGGTCGAGGCGTGGGCTAATGCGCGCTGGTCGCTGGACCCTCGCCATGGGCCTCGAACCAGGGGTGGTACCATAGCTTGATGCACGACCAGTTTGCCTGCGGGCAGCGCTTTCGCATTCTGAACGTGGTCGATGACGTCACCAGGGAATGCCGGGCAGCGATCCCGGACCCCTCGATTTCAGGCCGCCGCGTGGCTCGGGAACTGACAGCGCTGATCGAGCGGCGCGGTCGGTCCGGGATGATCGTAAGCGATAATGGGACGGAACTGACCTCGAACGCACTCTGGACCTCGTGTGCGGCGAGCAAGATCGAATGGCACTACATCGCGCCCGGAAAGCCGATGCATCGAGCAATTGTCCGCCATTGGTCCGAGGACAATGGCGAGGGACTTTGTCGAGAGCTTCAACAACAGGATGCGAGACGAATTTCGCAAAGACGCTATCCCGCAACCTCGTCCATGCCTGCGATCTGCTCACGACTTGGGCGGCCGACTACAACACGCAGCGTCCACACACGGCACAGAGTTACCAGACATCGGCAGGGTTCGCCGTGCACCTGACAACCGCAATAGCCTGTCCCGTTGCGCGAAATGACGCCCTGCGCGTCGGGCGATTGCTCCATCCGCGTCAACAGGCGTAAATGACCGCCGGGCTCCGGTCGTGGCTGGATGAAACATCGGTGGCAGGTCACGGCGGGGTCATGATCTTACCGTTGCCAGCCGATGAAATTGCCCCCTCTGACGCTGACAACGGACCGTCGATGAACCGCTTCAGCCTTCATCCAGCAGAGCTGCACCAATCCGTGCGCGGACTTCCGGCGATTCCGCTGCAACTGCAGCAGCAATCGCCCGCAGATCGCGGCGGACGGTGTGGAGTTGGTCGAGAAGCGACATCACCACGCTCAGAGCATCCTCGTCCAGTTCGAATTCCTCGGCCAGATCGCAAAGCAATTCGATCCGCGCGAGGTCGATCCGGCGGAACACCGGTCCCGTATCTGCACGTAATGGCACGACGATGCGGGCTTCGATGAAGGCAGTCAGGCGAAACTGGGTCAGGCGGGGAATGGCGTCAAGCGTCTCAAGTTCTGAGAGGAAATCCGTCATGTCGCCACTCCTTCAAACATATCCTTGCGTGGATCATGGCGGTTGGTTTTACGCCAATCCTGCAAGAAATCGCTCAGCTTTTCATCGACCGTCGGGGGCAGCACAATGCGGAGTTCGACCAACTGATCGCCTGCTTCTGCGCCAGGGCGTTTCACGCCGCGGCCGCGCAAGCGTAGGACACGGCCGCTGCTGACCCCTTTGGGAATACTCAGGTTGACCGCGCCGTCGATCGTCGGCACCGCGACCTTGCCGCCCAAGACCGCCTCGTCAAGCGTGATTGGCAATTCGATCAAGACATCATCGCCTTCACGGCGGAACAAACGGTGCGGGCGCACGGTCAGGGTAACATAGGCGTCGCCTGCATGACCGCCACCAAGCCCCGCACCGCCTTTTCCCCGCAGGCGCAGGGTGCGGCCATCGGAACTGCCAGTGGGGATCTGAACCTCCAGATCGCCACCTTCGGGCAAGGTGATCCGGGTCTTTGCACCGCGTACCGCGTCAAGAAACGGCACTTCCAACGTGTAGTGAAAATCCTGCCCGGCGGCGCTAAAACCTTCGTCGCCATAGGGCGATCCGTAGCCTCTGGCTCCGCTACGGCCGCGCTGGCGTAGCATCTCGGCAAAAATGTCTGCCGGATCACCTGCCGCCTCAAAACCACCGCCTCGTTGATAGGCGTTGCCCGGTGCCTCTGCATAGTCGCGGTAGTAGCGCCGATCGGGCCGCTCTGCCCCAGTCGCGTCGATCTCGCCCGCGTCGAAACGTGCGCGGGTAGCGGAATCCTTAAGCAAATCATGGGCCGCCGAGATGGCCTTGAACCGCGCTTCCGCTCCGGCATCGTCGGGGTTAAGGTCGGGGTGGCTGGCCTTGATTAGCTTGCGGTAGGCTTTCTTGATCTCTTCAGCCGTCGCCGTCTTGGCGAGGCCGAGGGTGACATAGGGATCGTCCATCCGACACTCCTTGCACGGTGGGCCAAGTCGCCACCTGTTGCCGTCCGAACCCTATCGGACATCCGCAGCCAACCCCAGTTCTTTGACTCCCGTGTCAACATAAACCCTTGCCGCTTGACCCAGTTCCCCCATGTGCAAAGCCACTTCTTCGGCAGTACGAATCCTGACAGGAAGGGATCATTCGAACTTTGGCGCAAGCGGAGTGCAAGAAAGCCGAGTGCCATCAACGGTTTCGGAAAGCTGATCGTCGGTGACGGGTGGTCTGGCTAATGGCGCCCCGGATGTGCGAAGAATCCAGCGGCGGCCGTCGTGGCGCAGGTCGGTCAGGGTCAGGGGTGCGATATCTACGCGCCAGAACGCTTCAGGCGTGGCGCCGACTACCTGAAGTATCAAGGACTTTACCACCGCAGCATGAGTGACCGCGATGGTATGGGCCGGACCCTCGGCGCAGCTTTGCAACCAACGCGCGGCGCGCTGCCCAAGTGCAGTGCGACTTTCGCCACCGTGGCCATCGAACGCCGCGTCGGCAAGCCAGTCAGTCAAGTGTTGTGGATGCGTTGCTGCCACCTCATCGATGGATTTCCCAGCCCAGTCACCGAAATTGATATCGGTCAGATCAGCGATGGCAACGGGAACCAGCGCCAGGGATTGAGCGGTCTGGCGCGCAGCCGTTTTTGGACTGGCTTGCACCGTATGTCCCTCCCACAGCGGCAGTTTCACCTGCTGCAACAGGGTGTAGGCGCGGGCTTCCAACGGTTCATCGGCGGGAAACCTTGCGGTGCGGGTCGCCTCAGTTGCTGCGGCGGCAATTAGGGTCACTCGTTTTGTCACGTCATGACCCTTTTGCGGCACCGCATGCCGTTTTTGCTCAGTGGTAGCCGCACGCCCAGGCTATTGTTCGTTGACTATCGAACGCGCTGTCAATAGCAAGGATAGGCAGTATTCGTCTGAGGAAGCCGGTGAAAACCCGGCGCGGTCGCGCCACTGTTACCGGTCATTCCGGGAGCCAGTCCTTCTTTCGAACTGATAACCTAGAACGGGACGCGAAATCCCAAAGGAGTTGAACTTGGCCGATATCACATTCGCATCAGCCCAACCGATCCCCCTTCCCCTTGGCGAACTTGCACCCTGGGCGGTGTTTGGTGGCATCATCCTTCTGATATCGCTTTACTTTATCGGGGCCGAGCAGGGCGCAACGTCGGTGTTTGGCGGCATGTACCTCCATGAATTCGTCCATGATGGCCGTCACCTTCTTGGCTTTCCCTGCCACTGAGGAGATCGGCAAATGGTTGGTCCTTTGTTGCTGCGCGGCATGCTGGTGGGCATTGTCGCCGGGCTGATCGCTATGGTTTTTGCCTACGCTTTCGGCGAGCCGCAGGTCGATCGCGCCATCACGTTTGAAGGGCAAATGGAACATATCACGGCCGGGGCTCCCGCCGTCAAAGTGGCGGTACAGCCCGCGCACGACCACGAGATTGAACTCGTCAGCCGCGAAACCCAGTCAACCTTTGGTCTGGCAACCGGATTGTTGGTTTATGGTGCTGCGGTTGGCGGAATTTTCGCGTTGGTATTTGCGTTTGTCTATGGCCGCGTCGGAACTTTGGGCGCACGGGCAACTTCTGCGCTGCTTGCACTGGGCGCATTTGTGGCAGTGGTGCTGGTCCCGCAGATCAAATATCCGGCCAATCCGCCTGCCGTTGGGAGCGGCGACACGATTGGCGTAAGGACGGCGCTGTTTTTCGTCATGCTGGTGGTGTCGATTGCGACCATGGTCGCTGCGGTGATTCTGGCCAAACGGATGTGGGCGCAATATGGCGGCTGGACCGCGACTATTATCGCTGGGGTCGCGTTTGTGGTCGTCATCGGGATCGTGCAGCTGCAACTGCCGCCGATCAACGAAATTCCCGAAGGGTTTTCGGCCGATGTGATCTGGCGCTTCCGGATCAGCTCGATTGGCATCCACCTTATCCTGTGGGTGGTGATTGGCCTGACGTTCGGAGCATTGGCAGAGCGGCAAGTTGGTGAGCGGCATCACCGGCGATTCGCGCATTCCTGAGAGATTACAGCAAGATATGCGCCTCATTCGAATGAATTCGGGCGGGGCTTTTTCATAGCTTAAAGAACGACGACGCGACCTGTGCGGATGCTTTCGTCGGCGGCCAAGCAGATCCGCAGCGACTGCACGGCGTCCTGCATGTGACGTGTCAGGTCGATATTTTCGGCGATTGCCCGCAGCGTAAACGCTTGTTCTGCATCGCACAGACCTTGATGGCCAGGTTCCGCGGGCATTGCGATCCGATGATCGCCCGTTGGGCGGTGGACCAGAATGCCACCGACGTTGGTGTGACCGTCGAGATCGGATGAGGCCGATTTTTCAGCGTCGACGATCGAAACAGCGCCGTTGGGGCTGATGATGTCTTTTACGAAATACGCCGTTTCCGACATCATCGGCCCCCAGCCCGCTTCGTACCAGCCGACCGAGTTATCTTCGAAAATCACCTGAAACTGGCCATAATTGTACATTCCTGGGGCGATTTCGTTCGATAATCTCAAGCCCATGCCATGAACGCGCAAGGGTTTGGCGTCGGTGATCTGGCACATGACGTCGACATAATGCACGCCGCAATCGACGATGGGCGAGGTGGTTTGCATCAGCGCCTTGTGAATCTCCCAAGCGTGGCCGTGGGACTGCTGATTCAGGTTCATCCGAAAGACGAACGGCCCACCCAACGCGCGGGCCTCTGCGATCAGCCTTTGCCAAGCCGGATGATGACGCAGGATGTAGCCAACGACGAGCTTGCGCCCGGTTTTCTGGGCGGTTGCTACCACACGTTCGGCATCGGCGACGGTGGTGGCAAGCGGCTTTTCGACAAAGACATGCGCGCCATGCTCCATCGCCCGAATGGCAAGGTCGGCGTGGCTGTCCGCATACGTTGCGATGACGACAAGGTCGGGCTTGGATTGCAGCCCCTCCTCAATTGTTAAAAACCGTGGGTAGGTTTGCAGTTCCGCGGGTAACACGACATTGGACCGGATGACCAAACCGATGATTTCAACACCTGGACTGTAGTGTTGCGCCAGCGCATGGGAGCGACCCATGTTGCCCAATCCGACGATGAGAACGCGAGCCACGGGCATGTGCTAACCGATCAATGTCAGAGTGCGCTTTTCGCGGGCGGACTGCGCTGCGGTGTCGACAATGCGCTGGCCGATCAGGCTGATCCTGGGGTGCAGCGGCCCAACTAACGGCTGTCCATGCGCGATACACCCAAGCAGATATTCGACGGCATTGCGCCGGCCAACCTCCACAGTGTCGGCTGGGATCGACCGCGTTTCAGGGTGGTCGCGGGTCTGGATCAGAACGTGATCGGCATAATCATAACTGGCAATC
>JBDSXE010000313.1:0-3583 GCA_039926325.1 Paracoccaceae bacterium
GATCCCGTCGCCTCGATCTCGCGTCCGGTGCGGGAATTGAAGGGGTTCGCACGGATCACGCTTGCACCGGGTGAGACGGGCGATGTTGAGTTCAAGATCGCGACCGAGGCGCTACGCTTTTGGAAAGGCACCACGATTTCCGATGCCGTACATATCTGGGAGCCGGGCGATTTCGACGTGATGATCGGCCCGGATGCAGCTAATATGCAGAGCGTTCGGGTGAACTGGCAAAAGTAGGCTAGGGGCGCTTTGCCCAAGTTTCGCGGGCCAGCGCCAAAGCGAATTGCAGGCACAATCCTGACCCAATGAACAGTGCGTCAAGCCACGGAGCATGACCCGTGGCGTTGAACAACCCCTGCAGCCCGATTGCGAGCACGCTGCCCAAGGCAAACACAGGCAGCGATTGCCGACCCATGATGGCCAGCGGGGCCGCCAACCGGCTGGCGCTGGCGCGGCGCAGGATCGGCAAGGCAGACACGACATAGGTCAGCGCCAGAATGTGCAGCAGACGCGGCGCGGTGACAAAAACCTTGTCAAAGTCGGTGAAGATCCAGGGCAGGCCAACACTGTCCTTCAGCAGCCACATACCGTAGCCAAACACGTCCGCAAAAGCCTGCCACTGACCAACGACCAGCGACAGCAGCAAATAGCCGAGGCATGAAAACAGCAGCCAACGCCTGATGGGCACCAGCCGCTGACCGCGTTTTAATGCCACACCAATCAGCAGGCCCACGATGAATACGACCTGCCAAGCCAGCGGATTGAACATCCACCCCTCGTCATTGGGCCAGGTTGGCAGGTTGAAGCGGCCCAGTCCGCAAACCGCCCAGACAGCCAGCGACGCGGCTAGCAGCGCCTTGGGTGCGCGGTGGGCGATGATCAGGAACAGCGGAGAGATCAGCAGCAACACGATATAAAGCGGCAAGATGTTCAGATAATCGAATTGCAGCATCATCAAAGGCAGACCGATCAGCGACTCGATCGGATGGTGCCACAGCCAGCCCATGTCGTTCTGGAACAGGATGCGAGCATCGCCGGTGGCCTGCGCCGTAGCCGCAGCAATGGCAAGCGCCGCCAGCGTCATCAGCATCTGCACAAGATACAACGTCCAGCAGCGGCCCCAAACGCGGCCAAGCCCGTTCCACAGCCGCATCGGCGCCCTGAAATCGGTCGAATAGGCCAGGCCGGCGGCGATACCTGACATCATCACGAACCCCTCGGCGGCATCCGAAAAGCCGAAGTTGCGTGAGGTGAAGGGTTCAAAGGCATTGCCGGGCACATGGTTGACAAAGATCATCACCAGACAAAGGCCACGAAAGACGTCAAGCCGTGGCTCGCGCAGCGTGCGTGCCCGCATAGGCGCAGATGCGGAAATGGGGGGCCTGCCCCGGACAGCCGACATACCGATGGTGTCAGACACGGGCGATCGTCCGTTGTGCCGCCCCTGATCCGACGGATTTGGACGAGGTTGATTGATCCTCACCCAGCCAGCGCGACAGGATGCGGTGGTGTTCTTTGATCAGGGTCGAGGAGGTTAGTGTCAGCGGGGTGCTGAACAGCCGCTCGTTGCCGGGGCGGGAACACCACGCGATGATCAACGGTGCCAACACCATCGGCCCCGTAACGGGCAACAGCCACATCAACAGATGAGGGGCAAAAAAGTGGGTCAGCGCCAATCCGATTGCGCCTGAAAAGACGATCCAGTTGCTTGCGGCCCAAGCCTGACCAAAGTCGAGCTGACCATCGCCACGCACCTGCGCTGGCCAACCGCCGTCGATGCCAAAAACCACCTGCAGGATCGACCGGGTCTGATACATCAGGAAAACTGGCGCGGCGATTGAGGTGTAAAGGAACTCGCTGACCCCCGATCTGATGGTCTGGCCCACGCCGCCAAACCCGATGCTGCGACCACGCCGGGCGGCGTCTGTCAGGATCAGCACTTTCGGGATCAGAAGTAGTCCGACGATCCCCAAGCCAAGTGCGATGGCCTTCAGCGTTTCGCTGGGGGGCAGCACCGGAAAGGGCCAACCCTCAATTGGAAAGTAATCGACGGGCGGGGTGAACAACGGCGCGGCAATGGACCCCAGCAAGAACCCCAGCCACAGCAGCGACGACAGGTAAGCAAGGATGCCCTGCAAAAAGACAAAGCGGCTCCACGGTTTCAGGCCGGGGGCCAGCAGCAGCCGCGAATGCTGAAGGTTGCCCTGACACCAGCGGCGGTCGCGCTTGGCATGGTCGACGATGTTTTCGGGCCCTTCTTCATACGAACCCTCCAGATCGTCATCGACGCGCACAATCCAGCCTTGGCGGGCCAGAAGTGCGGCCTCGACATAATCATGGCTCAGGATATGGCCACCAAACGGCGGGCTGCCGGACAATTCTGGCAGACCGCAACTGGCAGCAAAGGCGGGAACGCGGACGATGGCGTTGTGGCCCCAGAAAGGCCCGGTCCGGCCCTGCATCATCGCCAAGCCACGGCAGAAGATCGGAGAGTAGAATGAGGATGAGAACTGCATCAGCCGCCCAAAACGAGAGCGGGCGTTGATGATTTTGGGTAGGGTTTGCAACAGACCTAGGTTTGGTTCCGCCTGAATCCGGCGCACCATTTCGACCATCGTGGCGGCTTCCATCAGGCTGTCCGCGTCGAGGATGATCGCGAAATCATAGGCAGCGCCCGATGATTTGATAAACTCAGCGATGTTGCCAGCCTTGCGCCCGTGGTTCTGGTCGCGGCGGCGGTAGAAAATGCGACCTTCGCCACGCGTCTCGGACAACAGGCGCAGGAACCAATGCTCTTCCCGCAGCGCGATCTTTTCATCGCGGGTGTCGGACAGGATGGCAATGTGGAATTTGTCGCCCAATCCGGTCGCGCGGATCGCGGCGTCCATCGCGGCCACGCGGGCAAAGGTCGCAACCGGGTCTTCGTTGTAGACCGGGACCAGCACCACGGTTTTTGCTTCTATGGCTCCGGTATGGCGGGCAGGTATCGGTGGCCGCGTTGTAAGCCCCGCGACGGCCTGTGCTGCACCCCAAGCCAGCCAGAAGGTGGACACGCAGATGAACGCGGCGCGCACCCAGTCGATCAGGTCCACGCCATCACTGGCACCATAGCTGAGAAACAGTTCAAACGCGCACAGTCCAGCGATGACGCTGAACATCAGGGCCAGCGTCCGGGCCAGGGTCGTGCGACCGTCAGGGCCCGATTCCGACACGTATCACCGCCCGGCGCGGGCTGGCCGACCCCAGAGCAGCATTGCCAGCAGCGACAGACGGCTCATGCGGCGCGACGGCCATTCCAGACGTTGTGCAGGCATTGCCATAGGTGCCGCGGGCAGTGCGCCGCGCAGCTTGACAGAATGGATCGAGGACATGGAAACATTGATCATGTTCATTTTTCGCTAACCCATTGATAAAGCCACATCTCGGTCAGACGACGGCCATAGCCTGCCAGATGGGCCGATAGTTCCACTACGGCTCCCGCATCGGCGGAAACGTCCAGAACAAGCCGCCACATATCGGTGCCTTCGATTTTTTCCAAAGTCGTGCCGATCAGCGTGGCATTTTCGACGGTCACTTTTGGTTC
>JBDSXE010000314.1:0-2791 GCA_039926325.1 Paracoccaceae bacterium
CGCGTGTCCTTGGGCCAGATGCGACAATACAAAACCCGACGCAGCGCCGTCCCCGGTGGCCATCGTGAAAACTTCCGAAAAAGCCGCCCTTTTCCCACGCAAAAGCCCGGCAGCTGCGGTGCGCCTGGTTTTCTGCATATGTTCGAATGCATGATGCATGCGACACCGGACCCTCCGACTCGTTTGTTCACTATATGTTCTAGTGATAACGCGGTTTCAGTGCATGTCCAAGCACGACACTCGGCATAATCCACCAATGCGTAGGTGGATGAAGCGGTGCGGGCCGGCGCCGGGCCGTCGCGCCTAACGAAAAGCCCTAATTTCCTTGGCCTTGTTGCCGAATCCCGATAGGGTCGGCCCAATTCACCCGCTTGAGGTCGCCATGCAACGCTATGAATACAAAGTCGTGCCGAGCCCGCGCAAAGGCGAAAAGGCTCGTGATGCGAAGACGACACCAGACCGTTTCGCGCTTGCCCTGACCAGCTTGATGAACAAGCTGGGGCAGGATGGCTGGGAATATCTGCGCGCTGATGCGCTGCCCTGTGACGAGCGGGTCGGACTGACCGGCAGCAAGACGACGTTCCAGAACGTGCTGGTTTTTCGCCGCGCTGTCGAGGCGGGGGCCGAGGCTGCGACGCAGTTGATGCTGTCCGCCGTGGCAGAGATGCCGCCCGGACGGCCGGTGCTGAGTGCGGCTGAGGCGCCAGAAGGCGCTGCTCCGGCATTGGGGCCAGCCAATCCAAGCTTGGCCGCAGAGTGATCAGCCTGCGGCTTTGATCGCATGGGGCAAGGCTTCGGCAAAGGCATTCAGTGCGGCGTCGTCGCCAAGGCTTACCCTGATGCAGCGATCCAGCGGTGCCACGCCGGGCATCCGCACGAATATGTCGCGGGCGATCAGTTCGCGCAGGATAGCGCGGGCGTGGTCGCCGTCGCGGGTGCAGTCGATCGTGACAAAATTGGTGGCGGCGGGCAGCGGGATCAGACCGTTGGCGCGCGCGATCTGGTTCAGCCGGACGCGGGCGGTGTCGGCTTTGGCGCGGATCGTGGCGCGGTAGAGCTGGTCTTGCAGCGCGGCGAGGGCACCGGCTTGGGCGATGCGGCCTACGGCGAAATGGTTGCGGACTTTATCGAACGCTTTGGCAAGCGGGGCGGCGGTGATCGCGTAACCGACGCGAAGGCCGGCCATGCCGTGCGCTTTTGAAAACGTGCGAAAGCGGATGACATTTGGGGTGTCGGGGTTGATCTGCGGTTCGGTGCCGGGCGGGGCGAAGTCGATATAAGCCTCGTCCAGGATCAGCAGGGTTTCATCGGGCAGGTTGGCAATCAGGTCGGTGAGGGTGGCTGCGAGGTGGTGGCTGCCCATCGGATTGTCGGGATTGGCGAGGTAGAGAAGTTTCGTCCGGGTCTGCCGGGCAAGGGCCAGCAGGGCGTCGGGGTCCTCATGGTCGCGTTTGTAGGGCGCGCGGTGCAGGGTGCCGCCGAAGCCTGCGACGTGGAAGTTGAACGTGGGGTAAGCGCCGAGCGAGGTCACGACGGGATCGTCGGGCAGGATCAGCAGGCGCACGAGATAGCCCAGAAGGGCGTCGATGCCTTCACCCACCACGATGTTTTCGGGTTGGCATCCGTGATGGGTGGCCAGGGCGGCTTTCAGGTCGTGGTTTTCGGGGTCACCGTATTTCCAGACATCATCAGCGGCGGCTTTCATGGCCGCGATAGCTTTGGGAGAGGGGCCGAACATGCTTTCGTTGGCACCAAGGCGGGCTTTGAAGGGGCTGCCTTTTTGCCGCTCCTGCGTCTCTGGTCCGACGAAGGGGACGGTGGCGGGCAGGGAGGCGGCGAGGGCGGTGAGGATGGGCGCTTTCATGGGGCAGAAATTGGCCGGGTTTGCGGGGGCTGGCAAGGGGGTGGCAGTGTCCAGATGTGGACATTTGTATAAATTGTTTATGATCAATGGGTTAGTCTGGCAGGTTAACCAAATTTAAACGGGTGAGACGCGGGGTGCGTGGTTTGACATCTGGGGCAAGTCCGCCTTGAGTAAGTTGCTCATCAGGCCGAAGGGGCCTTCTTCGCTGTCGTGATGAATGCTTTGTTGGGGTGGCTCCGGTAGCGTGGGTTCAAGAGCCTTCGGCGGGAGTATTTGGAAAGGCCAATCACGAGAAGGCGTTAGCCGCCAGTGTGGCTCATGTGGCGAACGGTTTGGCCCGCGACGGTTTTGCGCGAATAGTCGAAATCGTGGCCTTTGGGTTTGCGGGTAATGGCACTGCGGATAGCGTTTTCCAGCACCGCATCATTCGGGCTGGCGCGCAGGGGGGCGCGCAGGTCGGCCATGTCCTCTTGCCCAAGGCACATATAAAGCTCGCCAGTGCAGGTCAGGCGGACGCGGTTGCAGCTTTCACAGAAATTATGTGTCAGCGGGGTGATCAGGCCGATGCGCTGGCCGGATTCGTCGAGGCGGATGTAGCGGGCGGGGCCGCCGGTCCGGTCCGCAAGATCGGTGATCGTGTAGCGGGTGGCAAGACGGGCGCGCAGGTCGTCGAGGCTCCAGAACTGGTCGATGCGCTGCGCCTCTCCCATGTCGCCCATCGGCATAACCTCGATGAACGTCAGGTCGTGGCGGTCGCGGGCGCACCATTCGGTCAGCGTGAAAAGATCATCCTCGTTGAAACCTTTCAGAGCGACAGTGTTGATCTTGACCTGCAAGCCAGCCTCTTTCGCAGCGGCGATCCCGTCAAGGACTTGCGGCAAGCGACCCCAGCGGGTGATCTGGGCGAACTTGGTGGCGTCTAGGGTA
>JBDSXE010000315.1:0-3610 GCA_039926325.1 Paracoccaceae bacterium
CCGCCCCCGCAGCAACCTCTGCCAGCGCAAAGCAATCCGCATCGTTCAGCATCAGCACCGGCAGCCCCAGCGCCGCCTGCAAATCCGCCGCCACATTCCGCCCGTCCAGACAGGGGATATTCGCCACGGTGTTCCGCCCGGTATCGGCATCCACCACCCCGGCAATCGAAATCGCCACCGCCCGCTCTTCGCCAGACACAAATCCACGCAATGCCGTCACGAACGCCGCGAAATCCACCAGCGGCGTTGCGACTTCGCCCAAGGTCACGCCACCCCGCGCAGCCTTGATCCGTGATCCCCCAATATCTAACGCTAAAATCATGCCGCCCCCCGCCGTTGTCACCAGACTTGACAGCGCCACCCCCAGCCCGCAATAGCCCCCGAACCAACTAGAGGTCACCATGCCCGATGCCCGCCTGCCCGACGACAGCCTGCCTGACGACCGCCTGATCGTCGCTCTTGATGTCCCGAACATCGTGCAAGGACTGGATCTGACAAAGCGCCTTGGCGATGCCGTCAGCTTCTACAAGATCGGCCTTGGAATGTTGACCGGCGGCGGTCTGGCACTGGCGAATGAGTTAAAGCAAGAACACGGCAAACGCATCTTCCTTGACCTCAAGCTGTTCGATATCGGCGCCACGATAGAGGCTGCGGTGAAAGGCCTGTCGCATTACGACCTCGATTTCCTGACGGTCCACGGCGATCCGCAGGTTGTTCGCGCCGCCGCCAACGGCAAGTCAGGCAACCTCAAAATCCTCGCCGTCACCATCCTGACCTCGCTGGATCGTGCCGATCTTGATGCCAACCTGATCCGCCCCGGCGATCTGGCAGAGATCACACTGGAACGCGCCGCCCGCGCGCTCGACGCCGGTGCTGATGGCGTCATCGCCTCGCCCCAGGAAGCCGCCGCGATCCGCGCCCTGCCGCAAGCCTTTGGCAAACTCATCGTCACCCCCGGCGTGCGTCCTGCAGGCAGTGCGGCGGGCGACCAGAAACGCACTGCCACACCGCATCAGGCCATTGCCGACGGGGCCGACCACATCGTCGTCGGGCGTCCAATCTGGCAGTCCCCCAACCCAGCCGCCGCCGCCCGCGCCGTGATTACGGAACTGCCGCTGCGGTAGGTTTCTTTGCCGTGCGGGCCGCAAAAGGCAAGGCGGGGTGTTCGGTGATGCGGCGCCCTTGGACTGCGGCCTATACCACGGTCAAGGTCGGGATGGTGTTTTCGGACGGCACCATCCGCTTCTGAAACGCTAAACCCAACCCAACTCCGCCAAAGCCACGCGCGCGCGTCGCTGCAATTCCGGTATCGCTTGCGCGTGGCCTATGAACTCCGCCACCGGCATCATCCGCCAGTATTGCCCCTCGCAACCAAACCGGATCGCGGCCACCTCCGCCGCCGCAATCCGTCCGGCAAAGAACACCGAATTCCGCGCCGCGTCCTTCATCGACGGCACGACACGCCGCCACAGCAATCGCTCCAGCCCGAACCGCAGCCCGAACTCCTCAAACACTTCCCGCAGCACACACTCCTCGGCGCTCTCGCCACCCTCTCGCCCACCTCCCGGCAAATCCCACATGCCAGCCCACGGCAAATCCGGCGTATCGTCGCGCAAATAGGTCAGCACCGCCCCGTCCAGCACCAGCAAGACCTTGGCACCCGTGAAATCCATCAGAGGAAATTCCGCTCCATCACCGCCACCAGATCGGACCGCTTTGTCAGCACAAGCAATCGGACACAGAAACTATCACGACCGCAGTTGCGTGGCTTTCAACCCACCGTATTCTTGCCGACGCATGATAGAGGGTTCGCAACCACCCAACGGCTTGCCTCAGAGCATTGTTAAGCCAAGTTTCCTCAAACTATAATCAAAATGCTCAATTGCCCATTTCTGCGATGCCAACGCACCAAGTATTAAAACGATGGCTGTGCGAGCTTCATCATTCCCGCTCGGTTCCGCATTATCGGTCCCGTTAGCAGCAGATCGAAATGCGCACACTCTGTCATCTCCAAACTTCGAATGCAGGAACTCCCGTCACAAAAACAGGATTGCGTCCCTTTCCACCAGCTCCATCAATTCTCATTAATATCCTTATCCCAAACCTTCACCTGCCCTGCCTTCACCCCCACCAGCCGCCGTAGTCCGATCCAGGCGACCAGCGACAGCACGGCGAACACCAGCATCAACCACGGCACATTGGCCCCCAGCAGCCCGACCCCGACCAGCACGCCGGTCACAACAGCGCCAACCGCGAAGCCCAGAAAGATGAACCCCGGCACCAGCACCTCCAGCACGCCCAAGGCCACGCCGAACACCACCCAGACCCACCACACTTCCCAGAATTGCCACATCACACACGCCCTTTCAGCATCTTGAACGCATCGGCAAAGGCATCCAGCGCACTGGCGGGAACGATGATCATCTGCTTGCCCTCGCCCTTGCCCACCGCCGTCAGCGCCTCGACCTGCTTCAGCGCCACCTGATACTGCGCCGCCTCCACCCCATTCTCGCGGATCGCAACCGCAATCACCGACGTCGCATAAGCTTCCGCATCGGCCAGCACGCGCCGCGCCTTGGCCCCCTGTTCTGCCGCATACAGTTCCGCATCGGCGTTCAGTTCGACCGCCCGCTTGCTGCCCTCCGCCTCCATCACCTGCGCTCGCCGCGCCCGCTCGGCGTTCAGCTGCTGCATCATGGCGTGCCGTGTCGCATCATCCAGCGCCACGTCCAGGATTTCCGTCCGCGTCACCTCGATCCCCCAGTCGTCCACCATCGCCCGCACATGCTCGCGTATCGACGATGTCAGCTCGTTCCGGTTCGACTGCACATGGTCCAGCTCCATCTTGCCGATCTCGCTCCGCACGATCCCCGCCACCGTCGTCGCAATCGCGGCATCGACGTCCTTGATCCGGTACACCGTCTTTTCCGGCTCGGTGATACGATAGAACACCGACGTCTCCACCTTCAGCAACACGTTGTCCGTCGTGATCGCGTCCTGATGCGCCAGCGGCAACTGCCGCTCCAGGATTGAGATCTTGTGCGCCACCCTATCCACGAACGGCACCGTAAAGTTGATCCCCGGCCCCAGCACCGTCCGCAGCCGCCCGAACCGCTCCACCACATATTTCATGCTCTGCGGCACGATCCGCACCGACTTGAACAGCGTGATCACGATCAGCAGCGCGATCGCCAATAGAACTATACTTCCACCGCCCATAATTCCCTCCTGAATGCCCTATGTTCAACCTGCCCCGAACCGCCCCCGCACGCAACACTTCGCTTGCGGCAACACCCCCCGCCCCCCTGCTATCTTGGCCCCGGTACAGGAGCACCCAATGGACCCCATCCCCCAAATCCCGATCCACGCCATCCACGCCGACGCCTTGCCCCGCGACCGTGCCACGCTGGACCCGCAGGCGCTGGATGACCTCGTCACCTCCATCGCCACAAACGGCCTGCGCCAGCCGATCGAGGTTTGGCCCCTCTCCACCCCCACGCCCGAGGGCCACACCCACGGCCTCATCTCCGGCTTTCGCCGCCTGACCGCCCACCACCGCCTCGCCACCCTGCGCGGCAACGGCGACTTCACCACCATCGCCGCCTTCCTG
>JBDSXE010000316.1:0-5406 GCA_039926325.1 Paracoccaceae bacterium
GCAAGGGGATGCCTGTCGGGCCGCAAGGCCAAAGGACAACGCCCTTCACAAGCTCTCCCCGAAAAGTGGGCACCGGTTTTCGGATCAGGAGAGCGCCAAAACGAACTGAAGGAGATCAGCCGTGACCAAACGCACGTCTGCCAAGTATAAAATTGACCGTCGCATGGGCGAAAATATTTGGGGTCGTCCCAAATCCCCAGTGAACAAGCGCGAATACGGCCCCGGCCAGCATGGCCAACGCCGCAAGAACAAACTTTCTGACTTCGGCACGCAGCTGCGCGCCAAGCAGAAATTGAAGGGCTACTACGGCGACCTGACCGAAAAGCAGTTCCGCAAGATCTATTCCGACGCAGAACGCCAGCGTGGCGATACCGGTGAGGCTTTGGTAGGCCTGCTGGAGCGTCGTCTGGATGCTGTCGTCTACCGTGCCAAGCTGGTGCCGACCGTGTTTGCGGCGCGCCAGTTCGTCAACCACGGCCACGTCATGGTAAACGGTGCCCGCGTGAACATCGCTTCCTACCGCGTCAAGGAAGGCGATCTGATCGAGGTTCGCCAAAAATCCAAGCAAATGGCGATGATCTTGGAAGCGACCCAACTGACAGAGCGCGACGTGCCGGATTATATCGAAGTCGACACCCAGAAGCTGATCGTGAAATTCGTGCGTACACCCACTTTGGGCGATGTTCCATATCCGGTTCAAATGGAACCGAACCTGGTCGTCGAATACTACGCAAAGAACTGATCAGGATTTCTTACCAATTGGGGCCCGCCGGATGGCGGGCCCTTTCCTTTTGCAACTGGAGCGTCCGATGTCCGACACCGAACAACCCGCGTCCAGAAAACCAACAATCGAAAGCCGGTTTGAGCAGACGCTATTTTCGTCGCGCTGGCTAATGGCGCCGATGTATTTCGGCCTTGTGGTCAGTCTGGCAATGCTGGTCGTAATCTTCGTCAAGGAATTGGTGGTTTATGTACCAGCGGTTCTGACGATGACCGCAGATCAGGGAATCCTCGCCATCCTGACATTGATCGACATGACGCTCGCAGGCAACTTGCTGCTCATTGTCATGTTCTCGGGATACGAGAATTTCGTTTCAAAACTGGATATTGACCACGGCGCGGACCGGCCTGACTGGATGGGCAAAGTCGACTTTTCTGGGCTGAAGATGAAGCTGATTGCGTCTATCGTTGCCATTTCGGGGATCCATCTGCTCAAAGTATTCATGTCGCTGGGAAAGAACGACGATCCAGCGCATGCAGTGTCGCTGGACACACTCCGTTGGATGGTTATCATTCATCTGACATTCGTGACGTCGGGCGTACTTTTGGCTCTGATGGACTGGCTGACTGCCAAGACTGACAAGCACTGAAATCCGCATCAAATGCCACTGGCATTGGCAATGCCCGCTCGTTAATACCGAGGCGATAGTTTTTGGCAGGGGATTTTGGAACGCATGATGAACGACGCCATCCGACCGCAGCCTGGAATCATGGACATAGCTTTGTACGAGGGCGGCGCCGCCTCAGTTGCCGGGGTCAGCAACATCGTCAAGTTGTCTTCGAATGAAAACCCATTCGGCCCTTCGGACCGTAGCAAAGAGGCTTTCCAACGATCGGTCCATCAACTGCACCGCTATCCCGCGACCGATCACACAGCCCTTCGTCATGCGATTGCCGATGTGCATGGTCTTGATGCTGGACAGGTGATTTGCGGTGTCGGATCGGATGAGGTCATCACATTTCTTTGCCAGGCATACGCAGGGCCAAAGGACGAGGTCGTCTTTACCGAACACGGTTTTCTGATGTACCGGATTTCGGCGCTTGCAGTTGGCGCCACCCCAGTCGAGGTGCCAGAGCGCGACCGGACCACTGACGTCGACGCTATTCTGAAAGCGTGTAATCGGCGGACCAAACTGGTTTTTATCGCGAACCCTAACAACCCGACGGGCACGATGATCTCTGCAGCCGAGGTGGCGCGGCTGGCAGCGGGGCTGCCTTCGCAGGCTGTTTTGGTACTGGATGGTGCATATGCGGAGTTTGTCGATGGCTTTGACGGTGGCCAGTCGCTGGTTGAGGCGCGCGACAATGTCGTAATGACGCGGACATTTTCAAAAATCTATGGATTGGGTGGATTGCGGATCGGCTGGGGATACGGGCCGAAGGAAATCATCGACGTCCTGAACCGCATCCGTGGGCCGTTCAACCTTTCGAATACCCAACTGGAAACAGCCGAAGCCGCGATGCGGGATCAGGACCATGTGGCCCGCTGCAGGGCCGAAAATACCCGCATGCGGCATTGGCTGGCGATGGCTTTGGCGGAACTCGGGATACCTTCCGACACATCGATGGCCAACTTCATTCTTGCGCGCTTTGCATCCCCCGATGAGGCAGAGGCCTGCGATCTGTTCTTGCAAAAACAGGGGCTTATCGTGCGCCGCGTGACCAGTTACAACCTGCCGCACTGCTTACGGATAACGATTGGCGATGAGTCCTCGTGCCGCCGCGTGGCCCATGCCATCGCGCAGTTCAAAGGCGTAAGATGACTGTCATCTACCAAAAGGTTGCCCTGATCGGGCTTGGTCTGATCGCCTCGTCGATGGCCCACGCGATGCGGGCATCGGGTTTGGCAGGTGAAATCACCGGGCATGCCAAGTCGGCGGAAACCAGGGCCATCGCGCTGGAAATCGGCATATGTGACCGTGTTTTTGAAACGGCGGCAGCGGCTGTCGAGGGGGCCGATTTGGTGGTGCTGGCGGTGCCGATCGGGGCGATGGCAGCAATAGCAGCCGAAATCGGGCCGCATCTGAAACCCGGCTGCACTGTCACCGATGTGGGCTCGGTCAAGCAAGCGGTGATTGCCGCAGTTGCCCCCCATATTCCGGAGGGTGTGCAGTTCATTCCCGGCCACCCGATGGCAGGGACCGAGTATTCCGGCCCCCTTTCCGGTTTTGCCACGCTGTTTGGCAATCGCTGGTGGCTGCTGACACCCGGTCCGGAAACTGATCCGGTTGCGTTAGCGCGGCTGCAATCATTGCTTGAGGGTATGGGTGCGAAGGTGGATACGATGGACCCGGCGCACCATGATCTGGTGGTTGCCGTTGTCAGCCATACGCCGCACCTGATCGCCTACACGATGGTGGGTGTTGCCGATCATCTGGCGCAGGTCTCGAACTCCGAGGTCATTCAGTATTCTGCGGCTGGCTTCCGCGATTTTACCCGCATCGCCGCCTCTGACCCCACTATGTGGCGCGACGTTTTCCTTACCAACAAAGATGCCGTTCTGGATATTCTGGGCCGCTTTTCCGAAGAATTGTTCGTGCTGCAACGCGCCATTCGGATGGGTGACGGCGATCATCTGTTCGACTATTTCACCCGCACTCGCGCCATCCGGCGTGGTATCATCGAGGCGGGGCAGGACACGTCTGCACCCGACTTTGGTCGGGTCGCCGCGGTTGCCAAGCCATTGGTCGGACAGTAAAAATGCGCGGCCTTGGTCTGGTGCTGCTGTTGCCACTGACCGCCAATCTGGCCTTTGCCGATGGGCTGACAACTTCGCCTATTCCGCCACCTCGCCCGCAGATATCGGGCGAGCCAGTCGCGCACCTGACCGTTCGCCCGAAAGCCCGCCCAATTGGGTTGAGCGCCGCCCCTGTGCTAGCGGAAATTCCGATGGTTCTGACTGCTGCTCCACCGTCCAAGGTGCAGCGTCCAGCTATGATAGGGGCCGTCTGTAATAACCCGAAAATCAAGGGCTTGGCGCTGAAACCCATCACCTCTCGGATCAAGGGTTGCGGTATCAAAGCGCCGGTTCAGGTGTCTTCTGTCGCGGGTGTTTCGCTAAATCCGGCAGCACTTATCAACTGTGATGAGGCACAGGCTTTGGCGAGTTGGGTGGTCAAGGGTGCGCAGCCGGCGTTCGGAAACTCTATTGTCAGGATGAACGTCGCTGACAGCTATTCCTGCCGTCCGCGTAACAACGTCCGTGGGGCCAAGGTCAGCGAACATGGCGCGGGCAATGCCATTGATATCTCTGGGTTTGTCACGAATACTGGGAAGACTTACACTGTCGCCGCGAACTACAATAGCATGGTCAAAGCGGCGCAAAAGGCGGGATGCGGAGTTTTCCACACCATCCTTGGGCCGGGTTCGGATGGCTATCACGAGAACCATTTGCACTTTGATGTTGCCCCGTATCGGGGTCATCCTTACTGCCATTAAGTGGGCTAAGCCGTTGCGCTCGCTTGATTAACTGCGATTATTTCCGCCAATCGCGCCATCTACATCGCGTCTACAACCCATCTACATTGTGTCTACAAGAACGCGACGATTTGCTTCGTTAACCATGACGGCGAATTTGGGCAATCAGACTAAACCCATCTTTCGATCAAACAACATGCTGATCTAATTCAGCATCGGCGCGGGGCCGAGCGGCAGGGGGCCAAGCGACATTCGGCCTTTGTGGAAGGTCAGGGATAACATCAGAACCTCCGGGTCGGGGCCAGCTTTCGCCAGCACCTCGAATCCGCGTTCGATGCTGTCGCCCATGCCGGGCAGGACCACGCCAAGGGCTGCCAGCAGTTTGGGGACATCGCGCCAATCCTCGATCCGAAAGTCGATCTTGCCATCGGCATAGCCTTCGGGCGCTTGAGTGATCTCGCCCGTAGCGGTAACCTTCAGTTTGCCCCAGGTGCCGTGGAAATCGCGCAAAGTGATCCCCTGCAACGATGGCCCGCCGCCTGAAAAATGCAGGTTAATGGGGGCGGAGAGCGCCAGAGTCGCATCCAAATGCAGGGTTTCGATCTTGTCGCCAAGGTCGGGCATCAACGCAGTCAGACTGGCATCGGGTGCAATGTCGGTCGCGTCCAGCCCCAAACGCTGTGCGTTTTGCTGGGTGGGGACTTCGGCGATGGCAAGCAGCAGGGATTTCGCGGCAATCGTCCAGCCGAGGTCAGAGGTTGCGGTCATGTCATGCCCTTCGACCACCAGTTCGGCGAATGTCAGGGCTGTGGAGGGGTACATCCGCAAACTGCCCTTCATCGCGCTGGAGTGCAGTTTTATTTTTTGGTCCGGCGCATCGATTTCCTGATCGTTGGGCAGGGCGGCGATCAGATGCCAAGGTTTCCACGTCATCGAGAAAATCTGCGCGAACGGCGCTTGCCATCCCCAACCCGTCGCCGGATCCGCCAGATGCGGTTCGGTGACCGTCAGATCAAAACGGCTGGGAAAGCCCGCGATGGACACGCCTTGATTGGTGGCAATCGCACCACTTGCCGCAGTGTCCGCGAACCATCGCACTACCCCCTGATCCACTGCGCGCGATCCGACGAACCAATATCCGCCCCACACTATGCCAAGGGCCAGACATACCCACAAGATCACCCGCATCGCCGCCCCTTTTCAACACCC
>JBDSXE010000317.1:0-4606 GCA_039926325.1 Paracoccaceae bacterium
TCACGAAAACCCCCATCCGCTTGGTCTTGTGCGGGTAAATCAGCAATGATAGCGTTGTCATTGCTGAAATAGCGCGGTCTGAGGCGTCAAGGCAAGCCCTGATCGGGTAAGAGTGCGTGTTCAAACGAGGTGTGGCGTGCTGATTGGGGCGGTGGCGGATGATATTACCGGGGCGACCGACCTAAGCCTGATGCTGTCTCGGGCAGGTCTGCGGACCGTGCAGGTGATCGGTGTGCCGGACGGTGATCTGCCGCAGGCCGATGCCGTCGTGATCGCCCTGAAATCCCGCACAATTCCCGCCATGGAAGCCGTGGAAATGTCGCTGGCCGCCGCGCGCACCCTGCTTGATGCGGGCGCGAAGCAAATCCTGTTCAAGTATTGCTCTACCTTCGACAGCACAGATGCGGGCAACATCGGCCCGGTGACAGCGGCGCTGATGGACCTGACCGGGACGGCGTTCACCATCGCCTGCCCGGCATTTCCCACCAACGGGCGCACCGTTTACAAAGGCCATCTGTTCGTCGGTGATCGGCTTTTGTCGGACAGCCCGATGAAGGACCACCCGCTGACGCCAATGCGCGACGCCAATTTGGTGCGGGTGCTGGCGCGGCAGACCGAGGTTCCTGTTGGTTTGGTGGACATAGGCACGATTGCCAAAGGCGCTGACGCGATCCGGGCTGCATTTGCCACGGCGGGCAAGTGCATCTGGGTGGTCGATACGATCAGCAACGCCGATCTGATGGTGCTAGGTGCCGCCTGTGCGGATATGCCGTTGGTGACGGGCGGTTCAGGTATCGCATTTGGCCTTGCCGCGAATTTCGTGCCGCCCGATGCACCCAAACCGCAGATCCGCATGACCGCCCCCAAAGGTCGCGCCGTCATCCTTGCTGGTTCGTGTTCGCAAGCGACGCGCGGCCAGATCGCCGCCGCCAAAGCCGCCAGCGTTCCGACTTTGGCGCTGGACGCGCTTGCAATCGCCAACGGCAACCAGACCGCCACCGAAGTTGCCGATTGGATCGTCGCGCAACCACACGATGCCACTCCGCTGGTGTACTCTAGTGCCGAGCCCGAAACGCTTGCCACGGTTCAGCACCTTCTTGGCACCGCCGCCTCGGGAGCGCTGATCGAACAAACCCTTGCCGATATTGCCCGAACGCTGCAATCCCACGGTTTTACCCGCTTTCTGATTGCAGGCGGCGAAACCTCTGGCGCTGTCGTTGCGGCGCTGGGTGTCAAGATGCTGGAAATCGGCCCCGAAATCGACCCCGGCGTGCCGTGGACTCGCAGTGTGAATGGACCCGGCCTTGCATTAGCGCTGAAATCCGGCAATTTCGGCGCACCGGATTTCTTTCTGAAAGCCTGGTCCCTGCTGGAGCGCGAATGACCGACGAGACCCGCCTGCGTGACCAGATCGCCCAAGTGGGTGCCTCGCTGTTCGAGCGGGGGCTGACGGCTGGATCCAGTGGCAACATTTCTGTTCGCTTAGCGGACGGCGGCTGGCTGATGACACCCACCAACATCTCGCTTGGCGCGATCGACCCGGCCAAACTGTCGCATTTCGACCCAAGTGGCACCATGATTGCAGGCGATCCCCCGACGAAAGAGGCTTTCCTGCACTTCGCCATGTATGGTGAGCGGCCGTCGGCGGGTGCTGTGGTGCATCTGCACTCTACCCACGCGACAGCGATCAGCATCTTGCGCGATGTGGACCCGCACGACGTTCTGCCCGCGCTGACCGCCTATTACATCATGCGGGTTGGCCGACTGCCTCTGGTCCCCTATTTCGCCCCCGGAGACCCCGCGTTGGCCGATGCCGTCCGAACGCTGGCCGGTCAGCACCATGCAGTTCTGCTGGCCAATCACGGCCCCCTGGTGTCCGGTATAAACCTTGCCAATGCCCAGTTCGCAATCGAGGAACTGGAAGAGACGGCACGTCTGTTCCTTATGCTGCACGGCCACGCGATCCGGCCTTTGACGTCCGCCCAGATCATCGACCTTAGCACCCGCTTTCCCAAATGACAGGAGCCTTGCCATGACCAACTCTGTAACCCTTCCGAATGTGGGCTTTGTCGGCATTGGCCTGATGGGGCAGGGAATGGCCAAGAATATCGTCGAAAAGGGCTATCCCCTGACCGTCATCGCCCACCGCAATCGCGCACCCGTGGAAGATCTTGTGTCACGCGGCGCTATCGAGGCGACGAGCCTTGAATCCCTCGCCGCAGCGTCCGATGTGATCTTTCTGTGCCTGACCGGATCTGATGAAGTTGCCGACGTGGTGACCAAAATGAAGCCCGGCCTGAAACACGGTTCTGTTATCGTCGATTGTTCCACCAGCGAGCCCGGCGTGACTGAGAAACTGGCCGCGGAACTGGCTGAAATCGGCGTTTCATATGCCGACGCGCCCTTGGGTCGCACCCCGAAAGAGGCTTGGGCGGGAACGCTGGATTGCATGGTTGGCGCCGATCAGGACGTATTTGACCGCATCCAGCCGGTGATCGCGACGTGGGCCGGCAAGATCGTCCACATCGGTGGCGTTGGTGACGGCCACCGAATGAAGCTGATCAACAACTTCATCTCGCTTGGCTATGGTGCGCTTTATGCAGAGGCGATCACGCTGGCCAAAAAGGTGGGCATATCGGTGCAGACATTCGACAGCGTTATCCGGGGCGGCAGGATGGACAGTGGCTTTTACCAGACCTTCATGGGCTATTCGCTGGACGGCAACCGCGACGCCCACAAGTTCACGTTGCGGAACGCGTTGAAGGACATGCGGTATATCGAAGCCATGTCGAACAGCGCCACCGTCGCCAGTCCGCTGTCGAGTGCGATCAAGAACAGCTATGCCACCGCAGTGGCGACTGGCGGCAAAGGCGACACCGATTATGTTCCGCATCTGGTGGATTTTATCGCCAAGGCGAACGGCCTGTAGCGGCACAACTGCCGTTACAGCCATTGTTCAGCGTCGGACTTGCCGCGCATTGACCCGGTTCAGAAAACGAGGACCGGGTATGCGGTGCGCGCATGGATTGGCGATGGTTTTGCGATTTCGTACGATTACGACGCTAAAACGACGCTAGCGTCACCCTTCATCTGATCCATATTGCACTTGCAGCAATTTCGGGTGCCCTTTTTTCGGGCATCCGCGATAACGGCTGCCAAAACCCGCTCAACCTGTATCACATCGCCTTGAACCCCGCTTGCGGGCCACCCACAACTTCTTCTATATCCGCGACACCAGAAATGCCGTCCGACTCGGGAAAACTGTTAAGTTTCACATGACTATGAAAAATACCGGCATCCTTCACATCGCCACTTCCCGCCGTGCGCTTCTTAGCGCAGCGGCTATTCTTGGCCCCGCAGCACTGTTCTTTCCCGGCAGCTTGCGCGCGCAAGTTTCGGGCACGGCGCCCGACGCGGCACCGCAGCAATTCTCATTCGACATCCTGTCGGACCAGATGAAAACGCTGGCCGCGACGCCCTATGCAACCGCGCCCGTGCCCGAAGGTTTCCTTGGCACGCTGACCTATGACGACTACCGTCTGATCCGGTTCCGCGACGACCACGCACGCTGGACCGAAGACGGCAGCAATTTCCGTCTGGCCGCGTTCCATATGGGTTGGCTTTTCACCGAACCCGTCGTGGTTTACGAAGTTGCCGATGGTCAGGCGACCGAGATGCGCTTTTCGACTGACGATTTCGAATACCTGAACGACCTTGCAACGCGCGTGCCCGATCATGCGGCACTGCCCGGCGTTGCGGGTTTCCGGTTGAACTATGCGCTGAACCGTCCCGACAAGCTAGACGAACTCGCGTCCTTTGTCGGGGCCAGCTATTTCCGCGCGCTTGGTCGCAATTCGGCCTACGGGCTGTCGGCACGCGGGCTTGCCTTGAACACCGCCACTTCACAAGGCGAGGAATTCCCCCGCTTTTCGAACTATTATCTGGAACGCGGTCCTGCTGGCAGCCAGACGTTGACATTGTATGCCACGCTTGACGGCCCCAGCGTCACCGGCGCTTTCCGCATGGTGATCGAACCGGGCAACACGACGCTGATGGACATCACGGCGCGACTGTTCTTCCGCAAGGACGTGGAAGAGCTTGGCGTTGCCCCGCTGACCTCGATGTTCCTGTATTCCGAAAAGAACCGCGCCAAGTTTGACGACTATCGTCCCAACGTGCATGACAGCGACGGTCTGCGTATCCAACGCTCTGACGGCGACGTGATCTGGCGGCCGCTGAACAATCCGCCGCAACTGGCTGGCAGCTATTTCCCCGAGGTCGCGCCGAAAAGCTTTGGGCTGTATCAGCGTGACCGTCGTTTCGAAAGCTATGAGGATACCGGCGCGCACTACGAACGCCGACCCTCGCTTGAGGTGGAGCCGTTGGGCGATTGGGGCAAAGGCTTTGTCCGGGTGGTAGAGATTCCGTCCGAACTGGAGGCCAACGACAACATCGTCGCCTATTGGGTGCCGGACGCCAAGGCCAAAGCCGGCGACAGTCTGGAAATCGCCTATCGCCTGCACTGGGGCGATCTGCCGCATGATGATAACGAGCTGCTTGCCTATGTATATGAGACGCGTGCTGGCCACGGCGGCGTCTCTGGCGT
>JBDSXE010000318.1:0-5857 GCA_039926325.1 Paracoccaceae bacterium
CCGAGGAAGAGGCCGCCGATGCCGAGAGCGAGGCCGTTTCGGCGGAACTGACCGAATTGCGCGACAAGATGCGCGGTGCGATTGCCAAGCTGAAAAAGTCCAAGGGTGGACGTCGTAGCCTGTATGAGCTGCCGTGGTATGTGATGATCGGCCCACCGGGGGCGGGCAAGACCACGGCAATCGTGAATTCGGGCCTGCAATTTCCACTGGCGGATGAGTTTGGCAAAACTGCCATCGGAGGCGTTGGTGGCACGCGGAATTGCGATTGGTGGTTCACCGACAACGCCGTTCTGATCGACACGGCGGGGCGCTATACCACGCAGGAATCGGATGCCGATGCTGACAACGCCGCTTGGCTTGGTTTTCTGAACCTGTTGAAGCGCCACCGTATCCGCCAACCGATCAACGGCGCGATGATTGCGATTTCACTGTCGGACCTGTCGTTACAGGATGAAGTCACGCAAAAGGGCCACGCCCGTTCGGTGCGCCGTCGGCTGGCTGAATTACGCCAGAAACTCGGGGTGCGCTTTCCGGTTTATGTACTGTTCACCAAGGCCGACATGATCGCGGGTTTCACCGAGTATTTCGATAACTTGGGCAAGGAAGAGCGTGAACAGGTCTGGGGCTTTACCTTGCCGCTGGACAAGGCCAAGGGCGAAGTGTCGCCGGTTTCGGCCTTTGACGACGAATTCGCGGCCTTGCTTGGGCAGTTGAATTCGCAGCTGCTGGACCGGATGCAGCATGAAACCGACCACCAGCGCCGCAGTCTGATTGCAGGTTTCCCCGCACAGGTCGCGTCGGTTCGTGGTGTAGCGCGGACGTTTCTGGCCGAGGTGTTTCAGGACAGCCGTTTTGAGGATCGCCAGATGTTGCGCGGTGTCTATTTCACCAGTGGGACGCAGGAAGGCACGCCGATTGACCGTCTGATGATGGGCATGGCGCGGACGTTCGGCATCGGTCGGCAAGCTATCGGTACGGGCCGCGGCACCGGGCGCAGCTTTTTCCTGACCAAGCTGTTCATAGACGTTGTATTCCCGGAAGCGGGACTGGTGTCTGCCGATGACAAGGTTGAACGGCGTTATCGCTGGTCCAAGCGTCTGGCGATTGCTGCAACCATCATGATCGCTGCCATCACCGGCAGTCTTTGGGCGCGCAGCTATTTCGGCAACGTCGATCTGATGGCGCAAGTCCGTGATCAGTTGACGCAATATCAGGCGGCTGCGGCGACAATACCCGGCAACCCGGTTGCCGACACCGATGTCTCTGCCGTCGTCCCGGCGTTGAACATCCTGCGTAACCTGCCGGTCAACCCGATTCCGCCGACGATTGACCCGGCTGCCGCTGATCCGTCAAACCCACCATACAAGCTGACATGGGGTTTGTACCAAGGCAACTCGTTGGCGAACCAGACCGGCCAAAGCTACCGCGCCGCGCTGAACACCATCTTTCTGCCGCGCATCTTGCTGACGCTGGAGGCGCAAATGTCGGGCAGTATCAACAACCCCGACATTCTATATGACGCGCTGAAGGTCTATCTGATGCTGGGGCTGCAAGGTCCGATGGACGCGCAACAGATCAAGGACTGGATGACCGCCGACTGGGAGGTCGCCTATCCCGGATCGGAATACGACGCCCTGCGTGCCGACCTTGCGTTCCATCTGGATGCACTGCTGAGCCAGCCGATGCAGGAAATCGCGCTGAACGGCCCGCTTGTCGCGCAGGCACAGGATATTCTGATCCAGATGCCGATCGCGCAACGGGTCTATAACGGCATCATCCATTCGGCCGACGCCGTGTCGATGCCGCAGTTTCGGCTGACCGACATCGGCGGCCCCAACCTTGACAAGGCGTTTGTCCGCACCTCTGGCAAACCGCTGAATGAGGGGATTGAGGGCATCTTTACCTATGATGGCTTTAACAAAGTGTTCAAGGATCAAGCACTTGGCGTGGCGATCAGCATTCAGCGCGACAGCTGGGTTCTGGGGCCAAAGGTCAAGACCGATCAATCGACGGCAGCACTTGCCGCGATCACGCGTGATGTCTTGGACCTGTATTACAACGATTTCATCCAGCGCTATGATACCCTGCTGGGGGATATCGACGTGGTGCCGCTGTCAAGCCTGCAACAGGCGGTCGAGGTGACGAACATTTTGTCCGGCCCAACCTCGCCCATCGTCAACATCCTGAACGCGGTGGACAAGGAAACGCAGTTGACGGTGACAAACGCACCGATTGACACCAAACAGCTTGGCGCGGCTTCTAGCGACATTGTCGTCACCGATGCGATTCAGGACAAGGCCAGCGTGCGGACCCGACTGTTGATCGACGCGCTGAAATCCGCCGCAACAACCTCTGGCGCGCCACCGCCGAAACCACCGGGTGCTTTGGTCGAGGAAAGGTTCGCGTGGTTGCATCAGTTGGTGGCACGGGTCGACAACCAGCCGTCGCAACTGGACAATCTGATGGCCACGCTGACGCAAGTCTATCAGGACATGAACAAGATCGCCTTCCGTGGCACCGGCGCGAACGCCCAAAGTGGCAGTGATTCACTCGCAGCACTGCAGCAGGCGGCACAGCAGGTTCAGGGTCCGCTGGCGCGTTGGGCCTCGCAAATCACCACGGGGGGGGCGGGTATCACGGCCGATGGCACCCGCGCTTCGATCAACTCTGCGTGGCAGGCCAACGTTCTGCCGTTCTGTAGTCAGGCGACCGCCAAACGTTATCCGTTCGATCGCCGGGCAGCGGCAGACATGGGTATGCAAGACTTTACCAAACTGTTCGGACCAACCGGCCTGATCGACAGTTTCATGACCAGCAATCTAAAGGATTTGATCGACACATCGGTCAAGCCCTGGACCTGGAAAGCGGTGAATGGTGCTGATCTGGGCATTTCGCCCGCTGTTCTGGCCCAGTTGCAGGCCGCGTCAGAGATCAAGGACGCGTTTTTTGCCAGTGGGGCGGCGCCCTCTGCGACGTTCCAGATGACCCCGGTGGCGCTGGATCCTAACGCGCAGCAGGTGACGCTGACCATCGACGGACAGAACGTGACTTTTGCCCAGAACGCTGGCCAACCGTTGCCGACCGCCATCACCTGGCCTGGGGCGGTTGGTGTGGCGCAAGTGGGGTTCCAGCCGCCGCTGGCCGGTGGCGAAAGTTCTGTCACGAAAGATGGTCCGTGGGGCTGGTTCCGGCTCTTGGACAGTGCAGAGGTGCGTGCGACCAACGTGCCCGATCGCAAGCGGGTCATCTTCAACGTCGGGGGGCGGATCGCGATTTTTCAGATGCAAAGTGGATCGGTGGTCAGTCCGTTCAACCTGCCGGCAATGGCGTCCTTCTCTTGCCCGTCGTCTTTCTGATGGCGGCATTCGGGGCATATGGAAAGATGCCTGCGCTTGGTGACTTCTTCCGCCTTGGCGCCGAGCGGGAATTTGTCACCCCTTGGGACATCTGGCTGCAAACCACACTGCTGGCCGCCCGAAAGTCCTTGGGCGACCGGTTTGAAGATTGCTACATGTCTGCCCCGATCTGGCGCTTTGCATTGCCGCCAAGCATCGCTGGGACGCAAGGAGTGGTGGGTGTCCTGATGCCCTCGGTCGACCGGGTTGGACGGCAGTTCCCTCTGACCCTGGTGGCGCAAACCGGCTACGACGAACAGGCCGCCCTGCGTAATCTGATGTGGCAATCTTCGGTGCTGGATACATTGGAGACGCTTGCGCTGGACGCCTTGGACGACACCATGACGCGACAGGATCTGGGCGACCGGTTGGAGGCGCTGGCGTTGCGGCCAATGGGCTTGCCAAGCCGCATCCTGACTTCCGGTACGTCATTGATGCTGTCGGGCGAGGTGCCGGACCTGTTTTGCGCCGACCTTGCACTTGATCTTGCTGCCGGACAGTTGAACCGCGCCTGCGCCTGGTCAGCCACGATCGAGGGCACGGCGCGCCTTATCCTGACATCCGGCCTGCCACGCGACGAGATGGCGACCAATCTTTTTGATTTAACGGGACACATTAGCACGGGGCAACTGGCATGAGCGACGGTCAGATCAGATTTAACGCCAAGACCCATGTGGGCCGCGTCCGCAAAGTGAATGAGGAT
Organism: Paracoccaceae bacterium; assembly: GCA_039926325.1. Taxonomy (GTDB): domain Bacteria; phylum Pseudomonadota; class Alphaproteobacteria; order Rhodobacterales; family Rhodobacteraceae; genus Stagnihabitans. The sequence continues at coordinate 4,099 of JBDSXE010000318.1, forward strand.
GCCATTCTGGTCCTGCCGGATCAGCAAATCTGGGTGGTGTCTGATGGCATGGGCGGCCACGAGGGCGGCGACTTCGCTAGCCGCGTGGTGGTCGACAGCATTGCAGTTTTGCCACCAGATATGCAACCCACGGAAAAGTTGGGCCAAATTCGGAGTGCAGTACAAGCGGCGCACCAGATCATCGTAAAGGAAGCCACCTCTCGCCACGCCACGATGGGCGCTACGGTGGTGGCGCTGGTGCTGGCTGATGGCCATTTTGGCGCGTTGTGGGCGGGCGACAGCCGGTTGTATCGTCTGCGCGAAGGCAAGATCGAACTGCTGACCACCGATCACTCCATCGTCGCGGCTCTGGTCGAGGCGGGGCAACTGAACTGGGACGAGGCCGGCAAACACCCGCAGGCAAATGCGATCACCCGCGCAGTCGGGGTTGGCGACGAGTTGGAGCTGGACAAGATCAGCGGAGAGGCGCTGCGTGGCGACCGTTTCCTGCTATGCTCTGACGGGCTTAACAAATACGCCACCATCGCCGAACTTGGCACTGCGTTGCGCGGTGTACCGATAGAGGTCGTTACGGATCATTTGGTTCAGATGGCGCTGGACCGCGGCGGGGCGGATAACGTTTCGGTCATTGTTGTGGATGTAGGCTAGCCAGAGGCGCGGTACCCTTATTGGGCGCAGTGTCGAATCCTGGTGCAGCGGAGCATCGCCGGTAGGATTTCCAGTTCTTCGTGCAGCATTACTTCAAAGAACCGCGCACTGTCGCTGCTGATTTTCATCATGTCGATCACTTTGTCCGCCGCAATTCGGACCTCGGATGCTGCATTCGCAGCCGCAAAAATGTAATCTCTGATGATCCTGCTCTCGATGAGAGCTGTGCGCTTTAGCAACGCATGGTCATCCAAATTCAACTGGGCGTGAGGTTGGCGATGTTCCATTATGATCTCCTCGACTATCAACATAGCGGATGCCGCAACTGTGATCAAGCTCTCCTTTAGGTTGTATTGAGGTAGTTGCATCACAAATACTTGATCAGGCTGGCAGCACCGCAAGCAGGCTGCAAATGCTACTTGGCAACGCTCGTCAGGATGCGACTGTTCAGCGACCGGATCTGCAATGCACCTGCATCGGCCTCTGACTTCAGGGCCGCTGCATAGCCTCCGACGGATTCGGTCGTTGGACGCAGTTCGGCGAACAAAGGTTTGTCGCTGTGGATGGTGATGATCTTGCTTTTGCCCAAAGTTGTCGGGTCGATCATGAAGGCGATCTTAGACGGATCCTTGTTGTCAGCCAACGGATAGGCGATTCGGACCTTGAATTCACCCGTTGCACCCGCGCGTAGTTTGGCGACGTCATTCTCTGGTCGGTTCATGTTCGGCAGCAAGTGGTAGACGTTGCCGGACACGTCGATGATCGAAACCGAGACGAAGCCGTCCGTCACATCCGCCGGGATCACCAGGTCGATGACCGGATTTTCGCCTACGAAATACCGACCGGACGTATTCGCCTCTTCGGTGTCGCCAAAGCCGAAGTCAAAGCTGAACTGGCCTTCACGCGTGTTGGGTAAGGTCGTCTCAATCAGGCACAACGCAGCATTCAACAGTTCGATGTTCATCACAACCTTGCGGTCACCAGCCAGTTTGGTCACAGCATCAAACAGCGCGATCTGACGCGACGGATCAGCGAGCCGCCCTGTCACGGTGATGGTGTCGTCCTTGCCGTAACCCACGGCAGGCGGATTTTTCAGTGTCAGCGGCCCGCA
>JBDSXE010000319.1:0-3280 GCA_039926325.1 Paracoccaceae bacterium
GATGGCGCGGCCTTGCGTCAGTCCGCCGCGAGGGTCGCAGCAGCGACTGGCACCGTGATGCGGGAAAGTGAAACCAGCCTCGAGGATGTGTTCATCCAACTGATGGGTGCGTCCAGGGACAACATGGCATGACGCGGTTCTTTTCCCTTCGCCGCCTTTGGGCGCTTCTGGTCAAGGAGTTCATCCAGATGCGCCGCGACCGGATCACGTTCGCGATGATGCTGGGCGTGCCGCTGATGCAGCTTGTTCTGTTCGGATTTGCGATCAACAGCGATGCCAAACACCTGCCAGCCGCGCTGGTTGCGCCGACGCAGGACCGATTCACCAGGGCCATGGTTTCGGCGCTGGAACTGACGGGCTATTATAACTTTGTAAAAACCGGGCTTTCGGCCGCGCAGGCTGAGGCGATGCTGGTCCGTGGCGATGTCAGTTTCGTCGTCACCGTTCCGTCAGACTTTGGCCGAAGGGTGGAACGCGGCGATCATCCGACGATCCTGGTCGAGGCGGACGCCACCGATCCTTCGGTCGCCTCGGGTGCAATTTCGACCCTTGGCACGGTGGCGGCTGAGGCATTGCAACGCGAACAACGCATCGAGGCGCAGTCTACGGCACAATCGGCGGCCGAATTGCAGGTCGTCGTCCACAAACGCTACAACCCCGAGGGGATCACGCAATACAATATCGTCCCCGGCCTTTTGGGCGTCATCTTGCAGCTGACCATGGTCATGATGACGTCAATGGCGCTGACGCGCGAAATTGAACGCGGGACGATGGAAAACCTGCTCTCAATGCCCGCGACACCGGTCGAGATCATGCTGGGCAAAGTATTGCCTTATCTGGGCGTTGGGGCAGTTCAGGTGGCGGTGGTGCTGCTGGCGGCCAAGCTGATCTTTGGCGTGCCTTTCGTCGGCCCCCTGAATGTCCTTTTGGTCGGCGTGCTGATCTTTGTGATGGCCCTTGTGCTGTTGGGCTATGTCATTTCGACTGTTGCGCGCACGCAGATGCAAGCGATGCAGTTGACGTTCTTCTTTTTCCTGCCCTCGCTGCTGTTGTCGGGGTTCATGTTCCCCTTCCGCGGGATGCCAGGCTGGGCGCAAAGCGTCGGGGAGGTCTTTCCCCTGACCCATTTCCTGCGGATGATCCGGGCGGTCATGCTGAAAGGTGCAGACTTCGCCGGAGTGGCACAGCCTTTGGCGGCGCTGTCAGTGTTCGCAATAGTCTTTGCCGGCATGGCCCTGTTGCGGTTCCGACGGACGTTGGATTGATCAAAGCTGCACTGTCAGGAGAACTTTCTCTGAAGGAAATTGCTTGACCACATTGGATCGGAGTGAACCGCGCCGGGTTTGCCGATCATCAAGGCCGGTGTGAAGCGTGCCGTCATGCCACCTTGCGAACCCGACGCATTTGATCCGACCTGCGCTTGCTAGAATTCCGAAATTTCAATAGACTAACCGGACATGGCCGCTGCCCTGAATGTCAGGGGGGCCTGGCGAAGGGCAGAGCTAGGTCCATGCCGATCTTGGTCGACACCACAGATCGCCACGCCGAAAGCTTCGGGCGCAATCGCCGGGTTCTGACCGAAATGGTGGCTGATCTGCAGCACCAGCTGGCTCAGGCCGCTCTTGGCGGCAGCGTTGCTGCGCGGGCGCGCCATCTTGGGCGCGGCAAGCTTTTGGCGCGCCAGCGGATCGCGATGTTGCTTGACCCTGGTGCGCCGTTTCTTGAGCTTTCGGCGCTGGCGGCCACAGGGATGTATGAGAACGAGGTGCCCGGTGCGGGCTTGGTCACCGGGATTGGTCGGGTGGCGGGTCGGCTTTGCATGATCATCGCCAACGACGCCACGATCAAAGGCGGCACCTATTTCCCGCTCACAGTCAAGAAGCACCTGCGCGCACAGGCGGTCGCCGAAGAGAACCGCCTGCCATGCCTGTATCTGGTCGATTCCGGCGGCGCGCATTTGCCCAGCCAGGATGAGGTGTTTCCCGACCGCGACCACTTTGGTCGTATCTTCTACAATCAGGCCACGATGTCGGCTGCTGGCATCGCGCAGATCGCCGTGGTCCTTGGCAGCTCCACTGCGGGCGGCGCTTATGTTCCGGCGATGTCCGATCAGGCCATCATGGTGCGCGGCCAATCGACGATCTTTCTGGGCGGGCCGCCGCTGGTCAAGGCTGCCACAGGCGAAACGGTCAGCGCCGAAGATCTGGGCGGCGCCGATGTACATACCCGGATTTCCGGCGTCGCCGATTACATCTGCGAAGACGAACCGCAAGCCTTGGGGCTGGCGCGCGATATCGTGGCCCGACTGAGTGGCGGTATGGCGGCGGGTAGCCCGGTTCACCCGCCGCTATATCCGGCGGATGACATCTACGGCATCATTCCGGCTGATCCTAAGCAGCCTTATGATGTGCGCCAGATCCTCGCTCGGCTGGTTGACGGCTCGGACTTCGACGAATTCAAAGCGCCTTACGGCCCGACGCTGGTCACCGGTTTTGCCCGAATCTGGGGCCATGAGGTTGGTATCATCGCCAACAACGGCATCCTGTTTTCGGAATCGGCGCTGAAGGGGACCCATTTCATCGAACTGGCCTGCAAGCGCAATATTCCGTTGATTTTCCTGCAGAATATCACCGGCTTCATGGTTGGCAAAGACTATGAAAGCCGCGGTATTGCCAAGGATGGCGCCAAGATGGTGATGGCGGTGGCCAATGCTGCGGTGCCCAAGCTGACGGTGATCATCGGCAACAGCTTTGGCGCAGGCAATTATGCGATGTGCGGAAGAGCTTATGCGCCGCGCTTCTTGTGGATGTGGCCCAACGCGAAAATCTCGGTGATGGGCGGCGAACAGGCGGCGAGCGTTCTGGCGGAAGTACGTCGCCCGGACGGCTGGGCAGCCGACGAAGAGGAAGCGTTCAAGCAGAGGGTTCGAGCGCAATATGAGGCGCAGGGCAGCGCCTATTATTCGACGGCCCGGCTTTGGGACGATGGGGTGATCGACCCCGCCGAGACACGGATGGTGCTCGCGTTGGCGCTGTCGGCCTGTGAGGGAGCAACGGTCAGGGAGACACGTTTCGGCGTGTTCCGTATGTGAGCCTGCACATAGAACATCAGGGCGCAGTGGCGGTGCTGACCCTAGACCGGCCCGAGGCGCGCAACGCTTTGGACGCGGAAACGGTTGCAGATCTTGGTCGGGCCATTGCTGAGGCTTCGGCCAATCCAGCCATTCGCGTAGTGCTATTGCAGGCGACCGGCCCGGTGTTCTGTTCCGGAGCCGATCTCG
>JBDSXE010000320.1:0-5141 GCA_039926325.1 Paracoccaceae bacterium
GCGGCTGCGCTTGATCCCGTGGTCGTGGCGAGGGTTTCCGGAAACTTCAGCGCGGGTGGCAGTCTGTCTGGCGCGGGCGAAGCGGCAGCCTGTGGGAGTGGGGCGTTGGTTCAAAGCGGTGCTGATCCGGTTGCAGTATAATGGCGCGCGGCGGTTGTTCATGCGGTCGCCGGGGGTAGTGACGGTGGCGTGGAACGGGCTGGGCGGGTCGCGGCTGGCGTTTTTGCTGGCGGCGCGGGATGCGGGGCTGGCGACGCTTGCCTGCGAGTTGGCACCTTTTCCGGGGCGCATCACGCTTGATCCGCGGGGCGTGAATGCGGAAAGCGTAGTGCCGCGCGAGCCAGGTTTCTTTCGGGATTGGGCGGGGGATGATGCCCTGCGGACTGGCGAGGGATGGCGGGAACTTGGGCAGGGGCTGACTGCGCGGGCTTCGCGGCGGGCCGATGTCGGGCAGAGTGAGGCGGCGCTGCCAGAGGGAGCATTCCTGTTTTGCCCTTTGCAGGTTCCGAGCGATAGTCAGGTGACGCTATTTGCGGGGTGGACTGGCGGGATGGCGGGGTTTCTGGCGGCGTTGGGTCAGGCAGCCATGCATTTGCCTGACGGGTGGCATTTGCGGGTGAAAGAACATCCGTCGGCGCGGGAGTCGTTGGCTGATGCGCTGGCGGGGCTGGTGGCCTTGGGGCGTGTGGTGGTGGACAATTCTAGCGACAGTTTCGCGCAATTGGCGGCTTCGCGCGGGGTTGTTACGCTGAATTCGTCAATCGGATTACAGGCGTTTTTCCATGACAAGCCAGTCGTGGTTTTGGGGGAGGCGTTCTTTAAGCAGGCCGGGCTGGTGGTTTCGGTAGGCGATCAAGCCGGGTTGAACGCAGCATTTGTGGGGGCAGCGGGTTTGGCGTTTGATCCGGCGGGGCGGGCGCGGTTCATGAACTGGTTGGATCAGGTTTATTATCCACGTATCGACCCGCCGGATTTTGCGGCGCTGAAGGCCAAGTTGGCAGAGGCGCGGACCATTCGGGGATAAGGGGTGGCGACACTTTGCTGTGGTCGCGTCGATTCCACTTTCCGCTTTGCAGCACATGCGTTAACAGCCAGCGTCCCTGATGGTCACGGATGAAGTTTAGGAGAACCCCGATGGGCTATAAAGTCGTCGTCGCGGGTGCCACGGGTAACGTGGGCCGCGAAATGCTGAATATCCTCGCCGAGCGCGAGTTTCCTGTCGATGAGATTGTCGCGCTGGCGTCGCGCAACTCTTTGGGCACTGAAATCAGCTTTGGCGACAAGACTTTGAAGACCAAGGATCTGGACACCTTTGATTTCAAGGGCTGGGACATTGCGCTGTTCGCGGTCGGGTCGGAAGCGACCAAGATGTACGCTCCGCGTGCGGCTGCAGCGGGCTGCGTCGTGATCGACAACTCGTCGCTGTACCGCTACGATCCGCAAGTTCCGCTGATCGTGCCGGAGGTGAACCCCGAGGCGATTTTCCAGTACAAGAACAAGATGATCATCGCGAACCCGAACTGTTCGACCGCGCAGATGGTGGTGGCGTTGAAGCCGCTGCACGACCGCGCGACGATCAAGCGCGTGGTGGTGTCGACCTATCAGTCGGTTTCGGGTGCCGGCAAAGAGGGTATCGACGAGCTGTGGGATCAGACCAAGGGGATTTTCGTCGTAGGGCAGGAAGTTGCCCCGAAGAAGTTTCCGAAGCAGATCGCGTTTAACGTGATCCCGCATATCGACGTTTTCCTTGACGATGGCTCGACCAAGGAAGAGTGGAAGATGGTCGCCGAGACCAAGAAGATACTCGACCCCAAGATCAAGGTCGTGGCGACCTGCGTGCGGGTGCAGGTGTTTGTCGGCCATTCCGAGGCGATCAACATCGAGTTTGAGGATTCGATCGACTGGCAGGAAGCGACTGACATTCTGCGCGAGGCACCGGGGGTTCTGGTCGTCGATAAGCGGGAGCCGGGGGGGTACATTACGCCCATCGACTGTGTTGGCGATTATGCGACCTATGTGAGCCGGATTCGGCAGGACAGCACCGTGGATAACGGGCTGACGATCTGGGTAGTCAGCGACAATCTTCGTAAAGGGGCAGCTCTGAATGCGGTGCAGATTGCGGAGATTCTGGGAAGCAAGTGTTTGAAGAAGGGCTGACCCTTTTTTGGCAAGTCCCGAAACGCTCGTCACTAGCCGGTTGTTTTCGTTATGAACGCGCCGGTTAGGGTGGGCGTTTCCATTTTTTGGGAATGCCAGATTGACCTTCGCCTCCTGAAATATCGCGAATGAGCACTGCGCCTTTGACCGGTAAAGTAGAAGATTTCTAGAAACGCTGGTTGGCGGGGTGGACTGACTGAGGAGTGTGAAACCGCAAGCCAATCAGCCTGCGCCGGTCACCCACGGACCAAAGCGTCGTGACTCAACTCGGCAATCCTCGACAAATGCGGCGAAAAGCTTGTGCATTGCCGGCTTTTTGTAAGGAAACAGCGCCTCGCTATCCATGTCATGCACGATCATCGCCACGTCGAGCTCAAAGACCAAAAGCCGACCGTCGGGCAATTCCGCGCAGTCCAGACCGAAGTAATCCAAGCCAACCGCCTGCGCCATCGCCTTGAACGCCGTGGCATGGCGCTGTGCAAAGCCCTTTTCGAAATCCGCCATCCAGGCAGCCTCAACCGACCGCCGCGCCGAATTCCCCTCCATCCCGGCGTTCAGGTAGTGCACCATCCAATGCGGCGAACAGGCCATGTGGCTGGCATAAGCCTTGCCGCCGATCAGCACGATCCGCGCTTTGGAGAACAGGCCGTCTGCCCCGCGATAGTCTATGAAAGGCGCGGTATAGAATTCACCCTCCGGGTTGACGGCCAGATAGGCTCGCAGATCGTCCGCATCCTCAACCTTAGCCAGCCCCTGCCCGGCATGAGACCCAATAGGTCGCACCACCGCCGGATAGTCAAAGAACCGCCCCGTTCGTTCGGCCGCAGTCAGCATGGTTCGGTTTACGCGGAGGTTCAGCGGGCAAAGCACCCCCGGCACGTTGGCCAACATCACGCTGACCCGGTCCCGCGTCAACCTGGCGACCAGGCCGGGCGCGTTATTCAGGATCGGGCCACTGAAGTTCTTTAACAGCCGTGAAAGGTTGGCCAGAACTGCAGCGTTTTCCGGCCCCTCGCCCACGGCCATAAAAGCCACGTCGTGTGGCGGCAAATCCAACACCTGGGTCGTCTCGTCGACGAAATGCTGGATCAGTACGACATCCGATCCTGACAGCAGGAAATCAATTGGCGTATTGGCCATGAAATCGCCCGGCGTCACCAATGCTAGGATACGCAGCCCCGTGCCAAGCCCATGCACCACCTGGTAGCTGGGCTGTACACGGGCGGCGGCACGTTGCATCACGCGCCCCTCTTGGGCAAGCGGCCCGCCCTGTGCCAGAAGAATCGTCGCCAGATCAATCGCTGCCCCCGGATCGGCACTAACCGCCTGCGCCCGCTCAATCAGTGACGCTACCAGCGGGTTCAGGTCGGCCTGTTCGTACATCTTACGCAGGATGGCCGCCTGCCCAAGACTGTCGGCAGGTTTCAGGCGGACAAGGGGCGGGGCTGCATTCTGCATTGGCGTTCCTTCTGCAATGAAGGCCCAGAGTTAACGCCCGGAAGTGAATCATAGGTTGAAAACGCCTGCCCGATCTCACCGGATCGCGCAAAATTACGGACTAGGCACCGGCAACTTTCAGGGCCTTCTCCAAATCGTCAACTTGCTCGCAGTTGCCGCACAGCCCTTTGAGCTTGGCCAGATTGGCCTTTGCCAAATCCAGCTTGCCGGTAGTGATGAACAACTCGCCCTGATATTCCAGTGCACCCAGATGGTTGGGGTTGATCGCCAGCACTTTAAGGTAGGCGTTGGAACTATCATCAAGCTGCCCCAGCATGCGACTGGTGAACCCCAGCAGGTTCCAGGCGTCGGCGTTTTGCGGATCGTTCTGGGTAAGTTTGGCCAGCATCGGCAGGGCGGCACCGTAATTGCCAGAGTCGACGGCTGCCTTGGCCTCGTCGTAGGCAGAGGTGTCGGGGGCGGCGGCGCTGCTGCCATCGCTGGTGCCTGCGGAAAATACCGGAGCCGCCATGATGGAAAAGAAACTGAGTGCGGCGACGAGCATGGAGATTATGGCATGAGGCATGGCGACGCTCCCGTTGGGTGAGGATACGCTACGCCCGGTTTTCGTGATTGGCGCTACAATCTTGTGTGATTGGGCCGTTGTGATCAGGCCAGCTTTTCCGCGACCAGCACCTGGCGGATAGAGGTTGCGGTTTTGGCGATGATCTCTGTCAGCTCGGCATCCGTGCAGTTGTATGGCGGGGCGAGTATGACGATGTCGCCATTGGTGCCATCAACGTTGCCACCGACGGGATAGCAAATCAGGCCGTTCTGCATGGCCTGTTCGCGGATTTTGAGGAACAGCTTCAGGCTAGCATCGAATGGCTGTCTGGTGTCACGGTTGGCGACCAGTTCGGCGCAGATGAAATGGCCACGCCCCCGGATATCGCCAATGGCATCGACGCCGTGCAGGGCATCGGCAAGCCAGGTCTTCAGGCGTTGTTCGTTGGCGGCGACGCGGGGCAGCAGGTTTTCGCGAGCGATGATGTTTTGCACCGCAACTCCGGCGGCACAGGCGGCAGTATGGCCGGTAAAGGTGTGACCGGTGCCGAAAGCGCCGTCGCGGGCCTTGATCGCCTGCCAGATTTCCGTGGTGCAGATCGACACGCCCAAAGGCAGGTAACCGGCGGCGAGGCCCTTGGCGACCGACATCAGGTCAGGCTGGACGCCATCGCGTTCCAGCGCACGCCACGGGCCGGTTCTGCCAGCACCACACATCACCTCGTCCGCAATCATCAGGACGCCGTATTTCGTGCAGATGTCGCGGATGCGTCTGGCATAGCCGTCAGGGGCCGGGACACAGCCGCCAGCAGCACCGACGACGGGTTCAAAGATGAACGCGGCGATGTTTTCGGGGCCGTTCGCAAGGATCGCGGCCTCAAGCTCGGCAGCACAGGCTTCGCCAGCGGTTTCTGCGGTGGCCCCGGTGATTGGGCGGTATGTGTTGGCCGGGGATAGCTTGATCGAGGGGATGAACGCGCCCT
>JBDSXE010000321.1:0-2540 GCA_039926325.1 Paracoccaceae bacterium
GAGGGAAATCCATCCGCTGCCAACCTGCGTGCCAGCGCGTTGAGTCTGGCGCGGTGGGGCCAAAAGATCGAACAAGATCCACCTTGAATTCAGCTCTGGCCTAACGGGTATGCCCCAGAACGACAGCAATCAAACGGAAACCCGCCTGACGGCTTCCCAGCTGGAGGCGCTGCTCGACCTTCGCTATGATCGGGACCTCGGCCTCTACGCAAACCTGATGCGCTCGTGCGACATCGTCCCTGACGCCGTTGCAGTTCAGTGCGGGACCTCCAGTCTGACCTACCGTGGACTGACATCAGCGGCCGAACTGCTGGCGCTAAGAATCCTCGCATCCGGGGTAACAAAAGGCGACCTAGTGGGGCTCGTGATCGAGCGCGGCATCGAGGCGATTATCGCAGTGGTCGCGTGCGCTCGAGTTGGAGCAGCTTATGTTCCACTGGTCCCGACATACCACGAGGCGCAACTGGTCACCATTGCCGCCAATGTCGAGCCACGGCTGATCCTTTGGGCCAAAGGGCTGGAAGCGTTGGCGTTTTCGAGTGCGCCGCAAGGGTGCAAATTGCTGCCGATCACCAGCCAGAGCAATTCGGTGCAAGAGCGCCCCTTCCCTGAGGCCACGGGGTCGGAGGTTGCTTGCGTACTGTACACCTCAGGTTCGACGGGGCAGCCGAAGGGTGTCGAGTTGCGCCATCGCGGTATCAGCCGCACCGCGTTTGATCAGGCCAATCCGCTTTACTTGCCAGGAGAGCGAGTACTGCATTGTTGCACGCTTGCCGCGGACCTTTCGGTCGGCGAAATTTGGGGGCCGCTGCTGCGTGGCGGCACGGTCGTGGTGGTGGAAGAGGCGCGCGCCTCGGTCGAGGCGATTGCGTCAACGCTCGAACGGCAGGGCGCCGATGTCGCGACGTTCTATACTGGCATCTTCCACCTGATCGTTGAAACGCGGCCAGAAGCGCTGGGCCAGTTGCGGATGGTGTCGGCGGGCGGCGACACTTTGTCGGCACCGCATGTGACCAAGTTGATGGACATGTATCCCGGGCTTGCGATCTGCAACATGTATGGCCCGACCGAAACTTCAATCTTCACCCATTTTCATCCCATGACGGCCCTCGACGTACAATCAGGCGCCTTGCCGCTCGGCCGAGAGATCGCCCATACAGAGTGCCTTGTTCTGGACGAAACCATGCAAGAGGTCGCCGTTGGCGAGCCGGGCCAATGTGTCATCGCGGGCGACGGAGTCGCGGCGGGTTATCTGAACCAGCCTGAGATGACGGCAGAGAAATTTATCGACGACCCACGGCCGGGAAAGACCGGAAAGGTCTATTTGACCGGCGACGTCGTGGTGCGGCGAGCCGATGGTTGCCTTATGTTCCGCGGACGCGTCGATCGGCAGGTCAAGCTTGGCGGCCGGCGCATCGAACTTGACGAGATCGAAGCGGCCCTGCGCCGCTCGCCGTTGTTGTCGGACGCGGCTGTCGTAGTTGTTCAGGTAGCTGACAAAGACTGCCGCATCGCGGCGTTCGTCAAGCCAGCCGAGCCCCGTGTCGGGTCGGAAACCGGCCTCGTGCGAAAGCTTCGAGAGGCGCTGGCCCGTGAGATGCCGGATACGTTGATCCCCCGCATCTTCAAGGTGCGTGAAACCCTGCCTCTTTCAGGCAACGGGAAGGTCGACCGGAAACGGCTGGTTGCAGAATTCCTCGTAGAGGCGGCCGAGCGCGGCGCAGGGTCAGAGCGGCGCCCCGATCTGGAAACCGCCTATGCCGAACCGAAGGGCGAGCTTGAGGGCTGGATTGCCGCGACCTGGTCAGACCTGATCGGCATCGACCAGGTCGGACGCGATGACCGGTTCTTCGAACTGGGCGGGACATCAATGATGGCGATGCTCTTTCTGGAACGGCTGCGCGGTGAACGCCGGATCGGACTGAGTGTCGCCACGTTCTTCGACCGCCCGACCGTACGCGACATCGCTTTGCGCGCGGACGTGAAGCCGCAGCCGTTGTTGACCATGCCACAATTGGTCGGCAAGCACGATGCTTCCCGACCAAGCGCCGAGGCCAGGATTGCTATCGTGGGTCTTGGCGGGCGATTTGCCGGCGCACGCGACGTTCCGTCGTTTTGGAACATGCTGCTGGAGGGCAGATCGGGCCGGGTTGCGATCACCCGCGACGATTTGATCGCCGCGGGAGAGGACCCTGCGCTTTTAGTCAATCCGGATTATGTGGCGGCTTGTTTCCCGCTTGAAGACGCCGACAAGTTCGACGCCCAGTTCTTCGGCTTCAATCCGCGAGAAGTCGAACTGATGGATCCTCAGCAACGGCTTCTGTTAGAGGTCGCATGGACCACGCTGGAAGACGCCGGCCACGACCCCAAGCAAAGCAGCAACCGGATTGGCGTCTTCACCGGTGTCGGCCGCAATGCCTATTTGCTTAACAACCTGTTAGTGCCAACGTGGTAACGATGTTACGTGCCGACGCTACAAGGTTCGATTGCAGCAACGGCACGATCTTTGGACGCGATGTGGTGCCAGAAGTGTGCAGGAT
>JBDSXE010000322.1:0-3686 GCA_039926325.1 Paracoccaceae bacterium
CAAACGCCGCGTCCAGCACCTTGTTCGCCTGCACCAAAGCCCCCGGATCAACCCGCCCCACCGCCAGCCCAATCCGATCCGCCCCTAAGCCCGCCAGCTTAGTAGACCGCTCTACCGGCATCACCAACTGCAAAGGCGTCACCCGCAGCGAGTTCGACGAAAACAGGAACGCCACCACGTCATGCCCGCTCGCTGCCCGCACCGACGCATAGGTCCGATAGTCCAGTCCCAGATCCGCCGCACGCTTGACCCGCGTCCGCAGCACCTCGATCGGCAATGTCGGCAGCAGCGCCTCTCGGGCCTGCTGCCAGCAATGCCGCCGCCAGCTGAAACCCTCGGCAGCCGATGGACCTCGATTGTGCCCGATCACGCTCATGTCAGGCCCATTCCTGCAGCCTTGCCACATAACGCGCCATCGTATCGACCTCCAGATTAACGAAATCACCCAAAGCCACCTCGCCCCACGTCGTCACGGTTCTGGTATGTGGAATGAAGTTGATCCCGAAATCGCGGCCCAAAACCTCGTTTACCGTTAGCGAGGTTCCGTTTAGCGCAACCGACCCCTTCTGTGCGATAAATCGCGCCAAACTTTCCGGCGCCCGGAACGTCACCCGTAAACTGCCACCGTCCTCCCGCATCCCCACCACTTCGGCTACGCCATCGATATGCCCCGACACGATATGGCCGCCCAATTCGTCCCCGACCCGCAACGCCCGCTCTAGGTTCAGCCGTTTGCCCAACTTCCATTTGCCGACATTGGTCTTGGACACCGTCTCCGCCGAGATTTGCACATCAAACCAGTTTCGCGGCGATGATCCCAGATCGACCACCGTCAGGCATACCCCGTCACAGCAAATCGACGCGCCGATATCAATGCCTGCGACATCATACACCGTACCGATCCGCGCCCGCAGATCGCCCTCCTGCCGCAAAGACAGCACTTCGCCCATATCCGAAACGATCCCGGTGAACATCAGAAGTCTCCTTTTCCACTGAGGTAACGCCGCAATTCGTCACCTGCAAGCTTTGCAATCGCCGCAAAATTGCCGCGCCCCGACTCTAGCGATTAGGCAATTTGAGGATTCCCCCTTTACCTTGATCAAGCAACGCCTGACCAAGTTGGGGCGAGTGATGAAAGCGACAATGCAAAGCACCGGCGAAGGTCACAACTTTCTGTTCCTGCAAGGGCCGCACGGTCCCTTCTTCCACCGGCTTGGCAAGATGCTGTCCGCCGCCGGTGCAAACGTCTGGCGTGTCGGCTTCAATCGCGGCGACCGCGCTTTCTGGACCGCAACCGCCAGCTACATCCCCTACAAAGGCCCGCCAGAGGCTTGGCCAGATACCTTCGCGCACATCGTCGCGCAGAAAAGTATCACCGACATCGTACTGTACGGCGACACCCGCCCGATCCACGCCCATGTCGTCACCGCCGCCCGCGCTCTTGGCCTGACGGTCCACGTTTTTGAAGAAGGCTATCTGCGCCCCCATTGGGTCACCTATGAACGTGGCGGGTCTAACGGCCATTCCCGTCTGATGAGCCTCAGCATCGCCCAGATGCAAGAGGCCCTTGCCCAGTCCGACATGGACCTGCCCGACGCCCCCGCACACTGGGGCGACATGCGCCAGCACATGTTCTGGGGGGCGCTGTATCACTGGTTCGTCCTGACCGGGTTCTGGGACTACCGCAATTTCCGTCCCCACCGCGCACTGACCGTGGGGCAGGAATTTCTGCTGTATCTCAAACGCCTGGCCCTCCTGCCTTGGCACCGCGCCGGCCGGATGATTTCAACCTGGCGCATCCAGCACGGCGGCTTTCCCTATCACCTTGTCCTTTTGCAACTGGAACATGACAGCAGCTTCCAGATGCACTCGCCGTTTCGCACCATGACCGAATTCCTGTCGCTTGTCGTCGAAGGCTTTGCCAAGGGTGCCTCGACTCACCATCACCTTGTTTTCAAGGCGCACCCGCTAGAGGATGGCCGCGTGCCCGTCGCCCGCGAAATCCGCCGCCTCGCACGTCAGCATGGCGTCGCGGATCGTGTGCATTTTGTGCAGGGTGGTAAACTGGCGCAACTGTTGAACCACGCCCGCACCGCTGTCACGGTAAACTCCACCGCGGCGCAACAAGTGTTATGGCGTGGCCTGCCGCTCAAGGTGTTCGGCGCCGCCGTCTATGCCAAACCAGAGTTTGTCTCGACCCAATCCCTGCCCGAATTCTTCGCCCATCCAACACGTCCCGACAGCCGCGCCTATCGTGATTATCGGCACTACCTGTTGGAAACCAGCCAGATTCCCGGCGGCTTTTACTCTGCCAGAGGGCGTCGCGAACTGATGCGGCAGGTTGTCGACATGATGCTGCAACCAGAGGATCCCTACGACGCACTGACCTCGGGGAACGCGGCACCACGGCAACAGTTGCGCCTTGTCAACTGATCCCCCGAAACGGCGCTAGCGTTTTCTTTCGGCATTGCGTAGGGTTACTGGCAAAACTTGAGGTAAACTCCAGTTAAAGGAGCCCGAGCAGTGACCACGTTATTCTCAAGGGGGGCAACCGCCCTGACCCTTGTAGTGCTGATGTTCAGCGCAACAGCCTGCGGTCTGCCGCGCCCCGGTCCCACGAGGGGCGAAATCTACAAAGGCTCGGTGCTGAAAGGCGGCGACGCCTTCATCGTGACCGTGAACAGCCAGGTGACGCGCGTTACCTCGGTAGCGCCGGCGCTAGGGTTCAGCTCCACCTTCATGAACGCCGGGCTGATCGGCTCTGACACGATTTCTCCGGGCGACACGCTGGGGCTGACGATCTTCGAAAACGTCAAGGATGATCCGCTGCTTGGCAACACTGGCCAGCGCGTATCTGCATTGAACCAGATTCAGGTCGATGGCCAAGGCTACATCTTCGTGCCTTACGCCGGACGCATCAAGGCCGCTGGCCAAACGCCAGAGGGTCTGCGCGATGCGATCACCCGCAAACTAGACCCGCAAACTCCCGACCCCCAAGTTACGGTGCAGCGGTTGGCTGGCGATGGCTCTGCCGTAACCCTCGCAGGCTCTGTCGGCGCGCAAGGCAACTACCCGATCGAACGTCCGACCCGCACTCTGACCGCGATGATTTCCCGAGCAGGTGGCGTCATAATCCCGCCCCCGGTCGCTGTGGTGCGCGTAACACGCGGCAATCATTCGGAAAAAATTTGGCTGCAAGATCTCTACTCTAATCCCAGCCTGGACATTGCTCTGCGCCCCGGCGACCAGATCGTCGTTGAACAGGACACCCTCGCTTTCACTGCCCTTGGTGCGACCGGCGCGCAAAACCGCGTCCCGTTCACCACCCAGACCCTGTCCGCGCTAGAGGCTATCGCGACGGTCGGCGGCCTGAACTCGAACCTCGCTGACCCAAAGGGCGTTTTCGTGCTGCGGAACGAACCCGCTGCCATCGCCAACGCCGTCCTTGGTCGTACCGACCTGCAGGGCGATCAGCGGTTTGTCTATGTGCTGAACCTGACCAAACCCAACGGCATGTTTGAAGCCCGCGATTTCTTGATCCGTGATGGCGACACCGTCTACGTCACCGAAGCACCGTTCGTGCAATGGACGAAAACCCTAAGCGCGATCACGGGCGCCGCGACTTCGGCCAACTCGCTGGCAACGACGGCTACCAAAGCCACTGGCGGCTGACCGGGCCTTGTCCG
>JBDSXE010000323.1:0-3035 GCA_039926325.1 Paracoccaceae bacterium
GATCGCGATCTCGCTGGCCCGAGCACGCAGGCGTTTGCCGGTTCGCAGATAGAACGGCGTGCCCTTCCAGCGCCAATTCGACACGCCGACCTTCAGCGCCAGATAGCTTTCAGTCTTGCTGCCGGGATTTTCGCTATGCTCGATATAACCACCCTCGCCACCGCCCGGCAGATACTGGCCGCGCACGATGTCTTGCGGCTGGATCGGGTCCAGCGCCCGGATAACCTTCAGCTTTTCATCCCGCACCGCCGAGGGATCGAAGTGATATGGCGGCTCCATCGCGATCAGGCACAGCAACTGCATCATGTGGTTCTGCACCATGTCGCGCATGGCACCGGAAGTGTCATAATACGCCCCGCGCCCGTTCACCCCGACGGTTTCCGCCACGGTGATCTGCACATGGTCAACGTATTCCGCTTTCCACAACGGTTCGAACAGGATGTTGGCGAAACGCACCGCCATCAGGTTCTGCACAGTCTCTTTGCCAAGGTAATGGTCGATGCGGTAAATCTGACCTTCGCTGAAATACTTGGCCAGCGTCGCATTCAACGCCTTGGCAGAGGCCAGATCACGGCCAAACGGCTTTTCCACCACGATCCGGCAGTTTTTGTCCGCGATCCCGTGTTCATGCAGCTTTTCCGCCAGATCGCCAAACAACGCAGGTGCGACAGAGAAATAGAACGCCCGCACCACGTCCGGCCTGACCAGAGTTTTCAGCTTTTCCCAACCCCCTTCGACGGTGGCATCAATCGAGACGTAGCTGATCAGGTCCAGAAACGCCTTGATTACCTTGGCGTCGCGGCGGTCCTCGGGCACGAACTCTTCAATCGCGGCCGCGACAAGTTCCCGGTACGACTTGTCGGTCAGGTTCGCCCGTGCCCCGCCGATGATCCGGCTGTCGGCCGTCATCTGGCCACCCAGAAAACGCCGGTACAAACCCGGCAGAATCTTGCGCTTGGCCAGATCCCCGGTGCCGCCAAAGATGACAAGGTCGAACGGATCGACCGGAATAACGCGGGAAACCATCTGTGACCTCGTTGCTTAGGCGCTGTTAGCGCTAACGACACGTTTTTACGCGCGCCGCCTTGCAAAGTCTAGCAACTCCGCATGGGAATGCGTAGCGGACCCTGACGTTACGATCAACCTTCCTCGACCGGCATCCAGCGCAGGCGCAAAAGGCCCGGCTCTGCCGCCATCCTTTGCACAGCCTGCTCCAGCATCTGATCGGTCATACCCTCACCGATCACCACCGCCACCAGCTCCACCCCGTTTTCGCCCGTGACGCCGGTAATCTCCGACAAACGCAACCCACCGATGGTCAGAGTCCGCAGAATCAGCCCACGCATCGCCGCCTCTTCCGATGGCTGGCAAGTCAGCACCACCCGATAGGACCGGCTCAAAGGCTCGCCCGCCTTGGTATGTTTTTTGATCAGTGTCACCAGTGGCCGCAGCCCCAGATTGACGAACACGACCAGCCCCGTCAGCAGCACCGCATATTCAACCTGCCCTGTGGCAGAGATCAGCCCAACCGCCGCCGAACACCATAGCGTCGCCGCTGTGTTGATGCCGTGAATCTCGAACCCATCGCGAAAGATGATCCCCGCACCCAGAAAACCGATGCCAGACACAACCTGCGCCGCCACCCGACTGGGAGAGGCGTCAGGTAGCCCCTGCAACTGTGAATAGGTCACGAAACCCGCCGCCCCCAACGCCACCAGGGCATTGGTCCGCAGCCCCGCCATCCGTTGCCGCACCTGGCGCTCCGACCCAATCACCGCCCCGCAGGACAACGCGACGGCCAGGTTGAAGGCGGCGGCATGCAAGGCTACGGGCATCAGGATTCTCCAGCAGGTCCAACCGCCAGCAGAACCACAATGCGTGCGAAGTGTGAAGCATTTGTAACGGTTTTATGACACGATCAGGCGTCCAGTTCTGCATCCCAGTACAGATAGTCCATCCAGCTTTGATGCAGGTGTCCCGGTGGAAAACGCCGGCCATGCGCCTGCATCTCCTCTGTCGTGGGCTGCCGCGGCATCCGCGCCAGATGCATCCCCGAACCTTTTAACGTCTTGTTGCCCTTGCGTAAATTGCAAGGCGAACATGCCGCCACCACATTTTCCCATGACGTGATTCCGCCACGCGACCGGGGGCTCACGTGATCAAACGTCAGATCGCCCTTGGTCCCGCAATACTGGCAGCAAAACTCGTCCCGCAGAAAAAGATTGAAGCGCGTGAATGCCACGCGCTTCTGGGGTTGGACAAATTCTTTCAGCACCACCACAGAGGGCAGCCTGAATTCGTGCCTCTGGCTTCGAACCACCTGATCATATTCCGCTAGTATTATGACCCGGTCCAGAACCGCCGCTTTGATCGCTTCTTGCCAAGGCCACAGCGACAGCGGGTAATAGCTTAGCGGGCGATAGTCGGCATTCAGCACCAGCGCCGGAAAATGTTTCAACGCCGCCGGGTCGCGTACAAAGTTTGTCCTGAAATCGCCGTCCATTCGCCCGTCAGACCCCCATCAGGTATCGTCCAAGTACTGCGTCACCTTGACTATATCTGGCGTATTCCCGGTGGCAACCCCCCGGATTTACGCCGTCGCCAAGACATGATGCCACGGCGTCTGTCACGGCCTGATGACACCGACCAAGCCACAGGAAACCCTTACCCGCCTATCGTTCACCGCCCGCAGCGGGTTCTGCTTTCCCGATCCCGCAAGACTGGTTAAAAGCTCCTGAAATGTTGGAGAAACGCTTGCCAGATCTGAACCGCCGCACCGTGCTGGCATTCGCCCTGCCCGCCCTGATGGCAGCCTGCGGCAAACCTGCGCCCCAGATGAGGCCCGTGACGGGCGAAACCCCGCAAATGGACCGCTTGGTCGAAAAATACGCCGCTCTGTACGGGATGCCTGCCAGCCTGCTCCACCGCGTGATCCGCCGCGAAAGCGGTTACAATCCCCGCGCCCGCAACGGCCAGTATTACGGCCTGATGCAAATCATGCCTGCCACAGCCCACACGATGGGCTACAACGGTCC
>JBDSXE010000324.1:0-3876 GCA_039926325.1 Paracoccaceae bacterium
GGCTTGCAAGTTATCGGTATCGGGGAATCCAAGACACCGGAAAGCCTGCGGAAAGTCTGCAACCGGTTCGTGCTGATCGAAAACATCGTGTCGGGCAACGACCCCGCGCCAGAACCCAAGCCCGGAAAACCTGCCGAAACCGCCCAGCCTGCCCAGGCCACCAAAGAAGCTCCTTCGAAAGCGATCCCGCTCATCCGCGACGCCATGAAGAAAATCGACCCGGATCAGGATGACTATTCGCTAGGTCAGCTTGGCCAAGTCATTACGCAGCTTCACCCAGACTTCGACCCCCGCACCTACGGGTCGGCCAAACTGTCAGACCTGCTCCGAAAGACCGGCAGATTTGACGTGTTCCCCGGCCTGAACAACAGCCTGAAAGTCCGCGACAAGGCGTAGGGCTACACCACCTCAGTGAACTGCAGCACGTCGCCGGAATTGCGGATGCTCCAGTCCGGGCCCTCCTCAAACTCCAGCACCAGTTCGGAGCCGCGATTGCCCAGAATATGCCGCACCTTGATCACCCGGCGATAGCCGGACCGCCGCACCGGCATTTCCTGAGCGGTCACTTTGCCATATCCCGCCATATCCTGATCCGCCCAGTCGGTCGGCGACAGCACCAGATTGCGACCGTCGGCGGCACCGCGCACTTCCATCACCGTACCGTCAGATTCCTCCAGCACGACGGCCAGAACCTCCTGATCATCCTCGCCGTCCGGCAGTACCAGCCGCCGCACCCGATAGCTGGCAGAGTTGCTGTTCAGCAGCCGCTGAAAATCGGCCCCGGCATACGATCTTACGCTGCGTCCGACTGCATTACTCATCCATTTCCACCGTTGCCCATGTTTCAAAACAAACGCCGTTTGCCAATGCCATCACTCCAATCGTCGCACGCCCGCCAAGTCCGCGTTCTTTGCCAAAAACCTCGACGAACAAGTCGGACAGGCCAGAGGAAACTTTATGCACCTCTTCATACTCTGGGGTGCAAACCACAAAATTCAATGTCCGCACGATGCTTTTGACCCGGTCCAGCGACCCGACCGCCTGCTTGATGCCACCAAGCACGTTCAGCCCGGTCTGGCGCGCAGCGGCGTAACCTTGCTCTGTCGTTACATCCTTGCCAAGTCGCCCCTTGTGTGTGAATTCAGCGCCGATCTGCGCGACATGACCTGACAGAAACAGCAACGATCCGATCCGATGATACGGCTTCATCGTGCCGTAATCCGCCCCATAGTAACCCGACACATCGAAGTCCGGGATGTCGAGACCCATCGTGATCGCCAGCTTTTCCGGTGTCATGGGCCCTCGCACCATCCTTCAAATCATCTTGATCGTCTCTTTGCTGACGGCAAGCACGTAGCCCCGTCGCGCTATCGTCTTAATTAACAATTCGCTGACCAATTGGTTCCCAAGCGTATCGCGCAGGCGTTTGATCCGTGTCGCTCCGGCCGCTTCGTCGCAGTCTGCTTCGTTGCGGCCCGAAATGACCGCCTCGATCTGCGCGCCGGTCAGCACCTCGTCATCCATCCGCGCCTCTGCCAGCACTGCAAGGGTTTCCAGCGCGGCCTCAGTCAGCGCGAATTCCAGATCGTTGATGTAGACCGCCCGCGCCTCGCGGCTGATCAGGATGGTCGAGACCTGGATGCCAGACCGCTGGATGGCGGAAATCCGGCGGTTCAGGGCGATGATTGTGACCAGAAACACGAATGCCGCCAGCAAAAGCGCGGTGGAGAATATCAGCAGCACGAAAATCACCGACCGATAGCTTTGCAGCACCTCGGCAAAGCTGGTGCCGGATTGCGCCAGAATCTCCAATAGCTTGATCTCACCGCCGGTGTTCAGGTCGTTGTTGTCGATGAACAGCTGTTCGACCCGCGCATTGAACGCATTGGCGTCCGGCAGGTTCAAAAACAGAAAGACAGCGGCGGCCAGCAGGATCAGGACAATGGCGGCAATGCCAAAAAATACGACCCGGTTTCCTGCGCGCAAACTGTCAGTAGCGGAGGAAAAACTCTCCGGCACTCGCTTTCCTTTCGTCCAGACCTTCAGGCCCGAAGGTGGAGACAATCTTCAGCAAAGTCCAGCCATCGGCCTCCAGCCGCGGCGCAAGTTCGCCGCGCGCCACTTTGGGTTTGCCACAAGCGTTGTCGCTGACCTGACTTACGCCATATGCCAACCGCAACGGACTGTCGCGCTTGGCCTTATAGTCGGCAAAGCAGTCGGCAGATGCCGGCATCGCCAACATCAGGGCCAGTATGGGGACCAGCAGTATCCTTTGGGAAAGGCGCATCACGGGGCATACTCCTATCGTCTGAACCTACCTTGGTGAAACCTGCATTGCTATTCAATAACGGCCTGCACATCGTGCCGCCTTCCCGCCATGTTATTGCCTAACAGCGGCCCGATATTGCCTGTCATGCCGGGTTCAGGCGGAGATGGGGGCATCGATAAGGGCGCGGGTTGACGTGCCCCTTGAAGAAAGGTGCCACGATGTCTGTATCGAACCTCTTCAAAGATGCGCTTGGCGATCTGGGTGACGATATCGCCTACCACGCCGTCAAACTGGTGCGCTGGGCGTTTGACGTGCTGTGCCTGCTGGCATTGGGTCTTTTGTGCTTTGCGACCAACATCGACAGCGCCAACGCTGGGCTGCACAGCCGACCGATCTTTGGCGTTCACGCCCATGTCGCGGGCTCTGTCGGCGTTGCTGTCACCGCCAGCCATGCACCGACGTCGTGTCATATGACGAACGACCTGTTGGACGCAGCACATCGCAGCTGCACCAACGCAATGATTCTGGAACCCGCGAATATCTGACCACGATCCGCAGCCGCTCGCATTTCCTCTTGGCCCCCCGCCGTGGATGCGCTTTGCTGTGGCGATGGATATCCCCGATTACAGCTTTGAATTCGCCGCCCGGTCCCGTGGCTTTCTGCGGGTCGGCGGCATTGACGAGGTGGGCCGTGGCCCGCTGGCTGGTCCCGTGACCGCTGCCATCGTCATCCTTGACCCCGATTGCATCCCGGACGGTTTGCGCGACAGCAAACAACTAACCGCCGCCCGGCGCGAGAGTCTGGCCGCGCAGATCATGGACTGCGCCGAAGTCAGCATCGCCCACGCCTCTGTCGAAGAGATTGACGCGCTGAACATCCTGCAGGCCAGCCTTCTGGCGATGGAGCGTGCGGCAGCTGGCCTGTACGCCCATCACCACCTGATCGACGGCAACAAAATCCCCGCGGGCCTGAAGGATCGGGCAGAGTGTATCGTCAAAGGTGACGCGCGCTGCCTGTCCATCGCCGCCGCCTCTATCGTGGCAAAAGTGACACGCGACCGGATCATGGTGGATTTGGCGCAACAGCACCCCGGCTACGGTTGGGAATCGAACGCTGGTTATGGGGTGCCCGCCCACCTGGCGGCGCTTCTAAAGCTGGGTGTCACCCCTTGGCATAGGCGTTCGTTCAGTCCCGTCTACAACATCTTGTATCAAGAAATTTCTACAACCCCTTGATTCAAAAAGAGTTTGACGGCGAATCCCCAGTGACTCATCCTTGGCGGCAACAAGCGGTGGCAAACATCGCAGGGATAGAGGCAGAGAATGGCGACAAAATTGAAGGTAGCGGAAGCTGCGGCGCTTCCGCTCAACCAAATCCTTGCGGGTGACTGCATTGCAGAGATGAACGCCCTGCCCGCAGGCTCCATCGACCTGATCTTTGCCGATCCGCCCTATAACCTGCAGCTAAAGGGCGACCTCCACCGCCCGGACAACAGTCTTGTCGATGCCGTCGATGATCACTGGGACCAGTTCAGCAGCTTTGCCGCTTACGACGCCTTTACGCGCGACTGGCTGGCCGCTGCCAAGCGCCTGCTGAAACCCAACGG
>JBDSXE010000325.1:0-3434 GCA_039926325.1 Paracoccaceae bacterium
GGTCTGTGCGACCGCGAAATGCCGCCAGTTCGTATGTTGGGCGGCGGCCACCAGATCAAATGCCATCTGCCGGATGACGTGCTGGCGCAGATGGAACCGGTGATCAAGATCGCGGCGGAGTAAGATCGGCGGGGTGCGCTGGCTAGTCCAGGATCGCGACGACATAGCCCTGCGTCTCTTCATAGGGCGGGATGCCGCCGTACTGTTCGACCGCTTGCGGACCGGCGTTGTAGGCGGCCAGCGCCAAGCGCCAGCTGCCAAAGCGGTTGAACATCATCGACAGATAATGCGCCCCGCCCTCTAGATTTTGCTGCGCGTCGTTGATGTCAACGCCCAGGTGGTCCGCTGTCGCCGGCAACAGCTGTGCCAGGCCGACGGCACCCTTCACTGACACAGCACCTTGATTCCAGCCGCTTTCTTGCTGGACAAGCCGCAAGAACATATCTTCGGGCACGCCATATTTCCGCGCCGCAGTCTTGGCCATTTCGATATATTCGCCGTGATATTTGCCGGTGTAGGTTTTGACCGTGGTGTTGGCTTCTTTGTCGTAGTTCGGCTTCAGCTTGACCGAGTTCTGGTATTGCGTGGACAGCCGACCATCCAGCAATGCAGCTTGCGAACGGAACAAGGCGTTGCGGTTCATTGTGCCGCCGCCAATATTCAGCCCCTCTGCGTTGGCAACAACGCCGAATGGCCCTGCCACCAGCCCAAGGCTCAGCCCGACTGCCGCCACGCGTTTCAAGACTACTGACGGCATTTGCCCCCCCGGGCGCGAATTTTGGCGATCATAGCGGCTTTTTCGACATGGTCCAGACGACAGATTTGCCGCAGTTTCTGGCGATTTCGCAACAGTGTTTGGTGCAGGTTATCGGCCTGCATGGATTGCGGGGCACATATTGGCGGTCTATAACTTTTGTTAACCAATCCCGGCGAGTCTGGGGGCAGGGAATCAACGCGGGGGACGTCATGGCGGGTTCGGTAAACAAGGTCATCATCGTCGGCAATCTGGGGCGCGATCCAGAAGTTCGCAGTTTCCCGAACGGCGGCAAGGTGGTGAACCTGCGGATCGCCACCTCTGAGAATTGGCGCGACAAAGCCACCGGCGAACGCAAAGAGCGGACCGAATGGCACTCGGTCGCGATTTTCAACGAGGCGCTTGGCAAGATCGCTGAACAATATCTGAAAAAGGGTTCGACCGTCTATATCGAGGGCCAGTTGGAAACCCGCAAATGGCAGGACCAATCCGGCGCCGACCGCTATTCGACAGAGGTCGTGTTGCGCCAGTTCCGGGGCGAGCTGACCTTGCTTGGTGGTCGTGACGGTGGTGGCGACAGCCGCAATGCCCCCGATGATCGCGGCGGCGATGAGTATCAGGGCGGCTCGTCTGGTGGCAGTTCGTCCGGTAGCTCATCAGGTGGTTCGCGCGGCGGCTCTGGTTCGGGCGGCGGTGGCAGCAGCAGCCGTTCTGACATGGATGATGAAATCCCGTTCTGATCAAACCTTGGCAGCTTTTGGGGCAAGGCAGCTTTCGGGCTGCCTTTTCTTTTGCCGTACTGCCACTGGACCCTTGGGGCATAATTCCCTATATATTCTCTCAACAACTGATGTGAGAATGTGATGAACCAGCAGCAGGACAAGATCGAGGGTGCGCCGCTGATCCGCCCCTCCACCACCGACCATCCGCTGTACGATCAGGTGGTCGAGGCTTGCCGCACCGTGTTTGACCCCGAAATTCCCGTCAACATCTTTGATCTGGGGTTGGTCTATACCATTGAAATCGGCGCGGAAAATGAGGTCGAGATCGCCATGACCCTGACCGCTCCCGGCTGCCCGGTTGCGGGCGAGATGCCCGGATGGGTGGTCGACGCGGTTGAACCGATAGCAGGCGTGAAACAAGTCAACGTCAGCATGACCTTCGATCCGCCGTGGGGGATGGAAATGATGTCCGACGAGGCGCGGCTGGAACTGGGGTTCATGTAGCGCGACCTATTCAAGCTATTACACTTGATATTTTGTAATTCAAGCCTTATAACTTGATTAATATTATTTCAAGTGAAAGGGCTTGAAGTGCCGTCGCATCCCACCGCAGCAATCCTGACCGGGGATCTGATCGGGTCAACTCAAGTTGCGCCGCCTGCACTTGACGGTGCAATGGCGACTTTGCGCGACGGCTCTACGGAAATCGGCAAATGGGTTTCCAAAGACTGCAAATTCACCCGCTTTCGCGGTGATGGTTGGCAAATCCAGATCTCCCGGCCAGAGCTTGCCCTGCGTGCCGCCATATTCCTTGTCGCCTGCCTTCGCGCCCGCAAAACCTTCCCCGCAACCCGTATCGCCATCGGGATCGGATCGGTCGAAAATGCTGGAACCCGCGACTTGTCAGATGCCAGCGGGCAAGCTTTGATTCAGTCTGGGCGGGCGCTGGACAACATGCCAAAACTCAAGATCCTCGACATTGCAGGCGACGGCATCACGAGCCTGCATTCAGGCTTCGTTAACCTTATTGACGCCACCATACGCAGATGGACACCGGAACAAGCCGAAGCGGTCGGTTACTATCTGCACCCCGGCAATCCAACTTTGGAAGACATCGCCGTCCGCATAGGTATCTCGATACAGGCGGTCAGCTATCGCATCCGTGGTGCCAACGGCAACGACCTGCGGCAGGCTCTTAAAAGCTGGGAAATGGACTATGACTTGATCCGCCAACCCGAAAGTAGCTGAAGATGATCGAAACCCTCGCCGCCCTGCTGATCGCCCATGTCGTTGCCGATTTTGTCCTGCAAACCAACGGCATGGTCGCCACCAAGCGCCAACCGCTGACAATGGCGCTGCATGGCGTGATCGTGCTGGTGACGGTGGCGCTGGCTTTGGGCAGCGTCTCGCCGTGGCTGACGGCCCTGACGGCGGCCCACCTGATCATTGACGCCCTCAAGACCTATTCCAACCGCAAGGGCATCTGGCCATTCCTGGCCGATCAGGCGGCCCATGCCATCACTTTGATCACATTGACCCTTTCCCAGCCCGACCTCTGGGCGCAGGGCGTCTGGGCACCCTACCCCACAATCCCGCCCCTGATGACGCTTGCCGCCGGATTGATCCTTGCCACGCGGGCCGGTGGTTTTGCGGTGGGTTTGCTGATGGCGCCGTGGGGCGAGGCTGCACCTCACGGCCTGCCGGGTGGTGGCAGGGTGATTGGCCAGTTGGAGCGTGGCTTGATCTTTCTGCTGATCTTGTCAGGCCAAGCGGCGGGCATCGGTTTTCTGATCGCCGCCAAATCGGTGCTGCGGTTCAGCGAAACCAAGGACGACCACAGGATCAGCGAATATGTCATCATCGGCACACTGGCCTCGGTCACTTGGGCCATTGCGGTGTCCTTTGCCGCCGTCGTGATGCTTTCGCACCTGTCACCGCTTGGAATTCCCGACCTGACA
>JBDSXE010000326.1:0-3603 GCA_039926325.1 Paracoccaceae bacterium
GGGCTGGTGGTGGCAACCGTGCTGCTGGTCGGCGCGGTTGGAACACTGGGCTACAAGCGCATTTTCACGATGCCGCTGGCAGCACCCGGTCTGGCGGTGCAAGACGGCATGACGCTGGCTGCGGTGGCGTCGGGTCAGGTCGATTACCTGAACCTCAAGGCGGCAAAGGGCGAAGTTGCCTTTACCATCCGCGCCACCACGGGCGAATTGCTGTCAATCGCGATGCCCTGCGACTGTGCGGTGACGGCACTTGGTGCCGTTGTCGGTGCCACGGTGCGGGCGGGCGACCCGATGCTTTCGGTACATGCGGCAGATGCGGCAGTTGTCGTGACGACGGATGTGCCGGTGGCGCAAGTGCTGGACCTGGCGTTTGCCGACCATGTCAACATGACCTTCGCCGATGGCAGCCTGGTTGTAGCAAGCGTCGATCCGGTCAGCCTGCAAGCCACTTCAGGTGGCGAGAACATACCCCTGCGGCTTATCCCGCAGGTGCCGATCGACGCGTCGATGGTGGGCAAGCTGGCCCGTCTAACGGTCATTCGCAAATCACCGATCACCCTGCCCTAATTCGCTTTTCCTCCAGATAATCTGACGGAGTACACGATGAACGCATCCATCTATCCTTTGGTCCTTTGCGGGGGAATGGGGTCGCGCCTGTGGCCAATGTCACGGGTCGAACAGCCCAAGCAGTTTCAGCCTGTCAGCGGCAAAGGCAGCCTGACGTATTTCCAAACCACGTTGCAGCGCCACCGCAACGGCATGTTCCACGCCCCCATTGTGGTGACAAGCGCCGGGCAGACCCAATTGGTCAACCGCCAGATGCGCGATCTGCAACTGCAAGGCCGGGTGATTG
This sequence comes from Paracoccaceae bacterium, assembly GCA_039926325.1. Taxonomy (GTDB): domain Bacteria; phylum Pseudomonadota; class Alphaproteobacteria; order Rhodobacterales; family Rhodobacteraceae; genus Stagnihabitans. The sequence goes on from JBDSXE010000326.1 coordinate 854, forward strand.
CCGAACCGATGGGCCGCAATACCGGCCCGGCAGTTCTTGCCGCCGCCCTGAGCGTCATTGACGAAGATCCCAACGCGCAGCTTTTGGTGCTGCCGTCCGATCACATCATTAAGGGCGATTTGAACGCCACCGTCTTTGGCATGCAACCAGCCGCCGAAAATGGCCGGATCGTGTTGTTCGGTATTCCGCCGGCCTATCCCGAAACCGGCTATGGCTACATCATCGACGGTGGCGAATACCGCAACTACGCAGGTCTGCACCGCGTCGAACAGTTCATCGAGAAGCCGCCGTTCGATCTGGCGAAGTCACTGATTTCCGGTGGGTTTTCTTATTGGGCCTCGGGGATCAGCCTGTTCCGTGCCGATGTAATCATCGAGGAATTCCACCACTTTGATCCGCACACGTTCCAAACCGTGTCCGCTGCGGTCAAGGGTGGGGCCGATCATGCTGGGTCGTGGCTGCTTGAGGAATCCAGCTTTGTAAAAGCGACGAGCGAACCTACCGAACGGCTGGTGTTCGAGAAATCCTCTGCCGTGGCGCTGGCACCGGCGCGCGATATCCAATGGGATGATGTGGGGGCGTGGAATGCGGTGCAAAGCATTTCGAACCGCAACGAACATGGCAACGTCCTGAACGGCGACGTGATCGCCTTGGACACCCACAATTCGCTTGTGCAAAGCGATTCCCGGCTGGTGGCGGTGATAGGACTACACGACATCATCGTTGTCGATACGCCGGATGCCCTACTGGTGATGAACCGCGATCAATCCCAAAGCGTCAAGCAGATCGTGGATCATCTCAAGGATCTGAACCGCCAAGAAGTGCAAAGCCACCGCCTGCGCGAAATGCACTGGGGTCAGGTCGAATCGCTGTCAAAGGACGAGGGCTATGACATGCGGATGCTGGTTGTCAGCCCCGGTGCGACCGTCCGCGTCAATGGGACGGGGCACGGCCATTCGTTGCTGACCTTTCTGAACAGTGGCGGCGCCTACGAAATGGCGGGCAAGGTGATCTCCGTTCAGCGTGGTCAGTCAGTTTCGATCCCGGCTGATGTAACGCTGCCACTGACCAACACCGGCGCGCAGGATTTGCGGGCGGTGCAGTTGATGATTCCGCTGTCGGCAGAGGGGCAAAGCCTTCAGATCAGTTCGGTGATTCAGTCGGTTGAGGCGCTGTTTCCCAATGCAGAAAGCCAGCCTGACGAAGTGACGGCACCCGATCCGATTGGTCTGGTGAACTGATATGGCGCGGTTGCTGACATATGTTGCGGCTGGAGTGCTGATGACGACCGGGGCGCAGGCTACGCCGCGTCTGGTCGATGCGGTTCAGCTGCAAGCCGCGATTGCCCGGCTTGAAACGGCGGGCCTCGCGGATGGTTCAGGTGTTGCGATTGCGGCGGTCGGCAAGCTGCTGGATCTGCCTGCCGTGGTATTGCCCAAGATGCCGACGGTTGCGGCCGCCGCACCAACCGGCAAGGTCAAGATTGTCATGGGCGATCTGCAAATCGCGATCACCCAATTGTCGATCACCGAGGGGACGAACAACCTGCTGAGGGTGCAGCGCGCCCAAGGCAACCGCCGCGACGCGATCTTTGTCAGCGGTGGCATGACGAACCTGCGCGACTTGGCGACGGCTGTCGCGGCGCAGGGCATCGACGGGCTGCGTGTTACGGATGGCGTGGTCCATTTGACGCGACCGCTGGTCATCTGGCAAGGCGCGGGACTGGCGTTGCAACCCAGCGACAAGTTGTTGATCGAGGCGGCTGGCGGCGGTTTCCTGCTGTCGTTCGGTGACCTGAGTTTCCGTGGGGCCGAGGTCAGCAGCGATGTCGCCGCCGCATCCGCCGACACCATGTACCGACCGTTTTTGCTGATCGCTGGCGCTGGCACGATCCGGGCCGAGGATAGCTATTTCACCGGCCTTGGCATGGCAGGATTGGGCGCGTTCAGCGGTATGGTCATCGCCAATCGTGGCCTGTTCGCGCCCGCCTTTCCGGTGGTGCTGCGCGCCAACCACTTTGAGGACATCGGTGGGCTGGCGTTGATCGGTGCCCGCGATGCGACCGTGGACGGCAATACGTTTGCCAAGGTGCGTGGCAATGCGCTTGCGCTTGGCGAAACGCGCGACGGCGTGGTGGTAGGCAATGTGATTTCCGGCACCAAAGGCGGTGCAGGGTTGAAGGTCACCGATGGCGTCAGGGGTCTGCAGATCGCCGGCAATCTGGTCGTTGGCGGGGCGGGCAATGGCCTGCTGATCAACGGCAACAGCACTGGTGTCACGATCAGCGGCAATGCCATTCTGGGGAACGCCGAAACCGGTATCGCGGCCAAGGCGGTGGACTGCCTGTCCGTCGCTGGCAACATCATTGCCGACAATGGCGCTGGCGGCCTGCGGGTGGCGCAAACTGGATTTACCCGGATTTCCGAAAACGCGCTGGTGGCCAACGGCTCGTCCGCGATTGCCGTCAGCCAAAAGCAGCCCGCCGCGAATCTTGAACTGCGCGACAACCTTTTGGCGCAGAACCAGGTTGGCCTGACCGGACTGCAACTTACCTCGGTTTCGCTGAACGGCAATGACCTGAGCGATCAGTTGCCGCGGCTGTTCGACGGCGAATTTGCCCAACATCAGGCGGCCTATCTTACCGCTGGTCAGCAAGATGCCAGCCAGACGTTCCAGATTTCCGCGACGTCTGCCATCCAGACCGCCGATTTCGCCACCCTCTGCGGCAAGGAGTAACAGCATGGTCTTTT
>JBDSXE010000327.1:0-3452 GCA_039926325.1 Paracoccaceae bacterium
GCCGCATCGGCGGAGCCACCTCCGATGCCGGAGGCCAGCGGCAGGTGTTTGTCCAGCGTCATCTTCGCGCCGCGCGTCGGATGCAGGGTACGGGCGGCGCGGAGGCACAGGTTGTCGGCGGCGGACAGACCGGCGGCGAAAGGGCCGGTGATGTGCAGTGTCAGGTTATCGGCAGGTTCGACCGTGATCCTGTCGCCCACGTCGGCAAACGCCACCACACTGTCCAGCAGGTGATAGCCATCGGCGCGCAGTCCGGTCACATGTAGCGCCAGGTTGATCTTGGCTCTGGCGAAAGCCTCAATCGCCATTCGTGCCGGACGCGGCGATGGGGGCGGCTTTTTCCTCTTGCAGCACCTGATCCAGCCCTACGTCCAGTTTGCGCTGGATGCGGGTCGCGTCCTTGTCTTCGGGTTTGTAAGACAGGGCGCGGTGCCATTGGAACTGCGCCTCGCGCTTGCGGTCGACGGCCCAGTAGACGTCGCCAAGATGGTCTGTGACGACCGGATCAACCGGCATCAGCAGCGAGGCTTTTTCCATCGGCACCACGGCATCGGCATAGCGACCGAGGCGGAAGTAGGCCCATGCGAGACTATCGACGATATAACCGGTGTTCGGGCTTTCTGCGACGGCCTGCTGGATCATCTTCAGCGCCTCGTCCAGATGTTCGCCCCGGTCGACGTAGCTGTAGCCAAGTTCGTTCAGCAGGCGCGGTTCGGTCGGGTCGAGGGTGAGGGCAAGACGATAGTCAGCCTCTGCCGCGGGCCAGTTGCCTGCGGTCAGCTGGCAATTTGCGCGTTTGTAGAACAGCGGCCAGTTGTCTTTCTCTGGCTTGCCAAGTGCGGCGATGGCGGCGTCATAGGCCGGAATTGCCAGATCGCAGTGTTCTTGCTGGTGCAGGGCGTCGCCGACGGCAACCTGCGCCTCTATATCCAGCGGTCTTGCGGTGGCGAGGGTTTGCAGAAGTTTCACTGCATCGTCCAGCCGGTTGGCGGAAATCGCCGACTGCGCCTGCCCGATCATTGCGGTGACATAGGCGCTATCCGTGGGCGGGACCGTGGCAAAGGCGGCGCTGGCAAGATCGTATTGGTTCAGCTTTTCCAATATGCGGGCCGACATCAGCTGGGCTTCGACATGATCGGGGCGCAAAGCGGCGGCGACGCGGGTGTAAAACAGGATGTAGGTATCGTCCGCCTGATCGGACAGGGCGGTGGCGAGGGTGAAGAACACCTCTGCCAGACCATCGGTTGCACTGCGCGCGCCATCGAACGGCAGGGTTTCACCCGCAACCAGACGGCGGCGCAGGTCGGCAATACCGTCGTCCATCTGGGTGCCGGACGTCTTGTCGATCAGCGCCACGGCATCGGCGTCACGTTCAAGTTGGCTCAGCACTTCGACGCGAGTGATCAGACCGCGCCGCAGTTGCGACACCGCATCGGCGGCAGGCCCCGACAACAGCGCGTCGGCACCTTCGAAATCGCCGGTGGAGGCGAGGGCCAGCGCCTTGTGGTAGGTGCCAAAGGCCGCCATGCCGGGGGTTTTGATGATCGCGTCAAATTCGGCCAGTGCTTCGGACATCTTGCCGGTGCCGACCTCTGCCCAGGCGACGACAAGGTTGTCGACCAGCGTGCCGATGGTGTTGCCAGCGGCCTCATTCTTGAGGATCGACGCAAAATCACCGGCGCGAGCATCAGCGGCGAGAATGGCAAGAAACGCGATCTGGCTTTTGGCCCCGGTTGCCACCAGCAGGCGGGCCCTGTCGCCGGCAACGCTGATGTTGCCAAGGGCGAGGTATGCGGTGGCGGCACCTTCCAACAGGGTGGGATTCTTGGGATCAGCCTCGAGCGCCCGGTCATACCAGGTGGCAGCTGCGATAAAATCAAAGGATTTTGCGGCAAGGCGGGCGGCGAGGTAGGCACCTGCAGCCTCTGGTGCAGCGGGGGCGGAAACTGTGGTTGCGGCTGTTAGCGTGTCTGCCCACGCGAGGTTCGCGCCAAGGCTTGCGAGGGCCGCACCAAAGGTCAGGACGGCAAGGCGCAATTGGGGACGGGGCATCGGCACGGGCTCCTTCAAGGCTGCGGACAAGCTAGTGTGGCGTGGCATGAAGGGCAATGCGAGGTGCGCTGGTTTGCCCGTCCCGCTGCCGATGTTGGCGCAACTCTTGGTGATCCTGGCCCGCAATCGGTCACATGTTGGGGTAATTCGGCCCGCCGCCACCCATTGGCGTGGTCCACTTGATATTCTCTGACGGGTCTTTGATGTCGCAGGTTTTGCAATGCACGCAGTTCTGGAAGTTGATCTGAAAGCGCGGTTCTTTGCCGGGTTCCGCGATCACCTCGTACACGCCAGCCGGGCAATAGCGTTGCGCGGGTTCAGCGTATAGGGGCAGGTTGACGGCAATCGGAATCGACGGGTCGAGCAGCTTCAGATGGGCAGGCTGGTTGGGGTCGTGGTTGGTTGCCGAAAACGCCAGATTGGTCAGGCGGTCGAACGACAGCACGCCGTCGGGTTTGGGATAGTCGATGGGCTTGAACTTGGCGGCAAGACCGGTTGATTGCGCGTCATTCTTTCGGTGCTTCAGCGTGCCAAAGATCGACAGGCCAAGGATGGAATTGGTCCACATGTCCAGACCACCACCCAAGAGCGAGGCGATCAGGCCGTAGTTCGACCACAGCGGTTTGACGTTGCGGACCTTTTTCAGATCCTGCCCGATGGCACCATTGCGAACGTCTGTTTCGTAATCCGTCAGTTCGTCACCGTGACGGCCAGCGGTGATCGCCGCAAAGGCGGCTTCGGCGGCAGCTTTGCCGGACAGCATGGCGTTGTGATTGCCCTTGATGCGCGGCACATTGACCAAACCGGCGGTGCAACCCAGCAGGGCCACACCCGGAGCGACCATCTTGGGGATCGACTGCCAGCCGCCCTCGCTGATGGCTCGGGCACCGTAAGCGACACGTTTGCCGCCTTGCAGCAGTTCGGCCACCATGGGGTGATGCTTGAACCGCTGGAATTCCATATAGGGGTAAAGGTAGGGGTTTTCGTAATTCAGGTGGACGACAAAGCCGACATAAACCTGATTGCCCTCAAGGTGATAGATAAAGCTGCCGCCACCGGCGTTCGATCCCAAAGGCCAGCCCATCGTGTGCGTGACGCGGCCTGCGTGGTGCTTGGCCGGATCAATTTCCCAGATTTCCTTCATGCCAAGGCCGAACTTCTGGGGCGATTTGCCACGGGAAAGATCGTATTTCGCCATGACATCTTTTGCCAACGAACCACGCACGCCTTCTGACAGGAAGACGTATTTGCCGATCATGGCGAGGCCGGGTTCATAGCTGGGGCCGGGTGTGCCGTCGGCGTTGCGGCCCATTTCGCCCGCAACGACGCCGCGCACTTCACCATTGTCGCCGTAAATCATCGCGGAACAGGCGGTTGCGGGATAGATATCAACCCCAAGC
>JBDSXE010000328.1:0-3449 GCA_039926325.1 Paracoccaceae bacterium
GCATATGCCCGATGCTCAGCCCCTGATCGGTCAGAACCAACGGCTGTTCCGCCAGATCGGCTAGGGTCAGACTGCCCCGACCAGCCAGTGGATGGTCCACCGACAACACTGCCTGCGGTGGCAGTCGGGCCAATACTGTCCGTTGGATGCCCGGCGGCAGCCCCAAATCCCAAGTCACAGCTAAATCCGCCTGCCCTTGAATCAGCGCATCCGTCAGTTCCCCAAAACCCATGATCCGCGATGTGAGCGGCACGGCCATCGCGGCTAACAAAGGTGCCAGCAGCAGTGGTGCCAAATCCTCGAATATCGCCAGTCGCAACGGTACTGTTCGCGGCGCATCTGACATAAGCCGCGCAATCCCCTCCAGCTGTAGCGCTGCCGCCTCCAGCCAGCCACGTCCGAACGCCGTCGGCACCATCGGCCCGCCCGCGCGCCGCAGAAACAGCGCCTGTCCCAGTTGACGCTCTACTTGTGCCAGCGCCACCGATAGCGCGGGCTGGCTGACATGCAGTGACTCTGCGGCTGCCGTCAATCCTCCATGCCGTGCAATCGCACAGGCATATTCCAGTTGGCGCAGTGTTGTTGATAACATAAAACTATGACCTGTATCGAAAGGTATTATTTGAACGAATGTAACTTACGTGCCATCCAAGTGCCAACAGCAATCGGAGGCGAAAATGGCCGTAGTGGTAACTGACAAGATGGTGACAACCTATCAGCGCGACGGCGTTGTGCTGATCAAAGGTCTGTGGACCGACTGGGTTGAGACACTGCGCGACGGCATCACCCGCAACATGTCCGAGCCCGGCCCCTACGCTTCCGAAAATCTGAAACCAGGTGAGGGTGGCCGGTTTTTCGACGACTATTGCAACTGGGACCGCATCCCGGAGTTTGAGAGCGTGATCCGCAAGTCAGAGGTTGCCGATGTCGCAGCCAAACTGATGGGGTCTGATCGGGTCCAGCTGTTCCATGATCATGTTCTGGTCAAGGAACCCGGTACTTCCAAACCAACACCCTGGCATCAGGACGGTCCCTATTACTTCGTTGCGGGCCAGCACACTGTCAGTTTCTGGTCACCGCTTGATCCCGTGAAAGAAGCGTCGCTGCGTTGCGTTGCCGGTTCGCATCTGTGGCCCAAGGAAGTGCTGCCGAAACGATGGCTTTCCGACACTTCGTTTTACGCCGATCCTGAAAAGTACATGCCCGTGCCCGATCCCGACGCCGATGGTATGCCGGTCAGGGAATGGCAGATGGAGCCGGGCGATGCCGTCGCCTTCAACTACCTGACCCTGCACGGCGCGCGTGGCAATGAAACCGCCGCCCGCCGCCGTGCCTTTTCGCTGCGCCTGGTCGGCGAGGATGCCCGTTACGTCGAACGCCCCGGTCGCACGTCTCCACCCTATCCGGGTCACGAAATGCAACCCGGACAACGCCTTCGTGAAGACTGGTTCCCGGTTCTACGTGGGTAGTGGCGGCGTGCTATATCAACCCGACCCAAGCCCGCGCAATCGCCAGCCCATACCCGTCCGCTGCCACACCCAGTGTCGCCGCACGTTCTGGAAAAGCCGCCAGCCAACCTGGCTCATTGGCCTCAACCAGCTTAGGAAAAGTCGCATTCCAGTCCGAAACCATCGCTATGGAAGCCTCGAAATGGAATTGCATTCCATAAGCCGCGCGGTAGCTGCGATAACTCTGGACGGCTGCGACGGGGCTCGTGGCAAGCTGCACTGAACCGGTGGGCAAAGTGAAAGTATCGGCATGCCACTGAAATATGGGAAAGACCTGCGGCAGATGACGCAGCACAGGATCATCCTTGCTGGCGCCCGTCAGCTTGACATCGCACCAGCCAAATTCGCTAGCGTTTCCAAGGCTGTTTCTTGCCCCCAATCCACGCGCCATGATCTGCGCACCTAGGCAAATCCCCAAAACCGCCCGCCCTGTTTGTGCCGTTTCGGCCATCAGCGCGGCCAGTCTTGGAAGATACGGATGGCTCTGATCCGCCATAGCCGACTGCTCGCCACCGAAGGCGACCAACGCATCGAACGCCTCGAATTCGGGTAAAATGCCATCTTTCCACGGGCGAAAAATCTCGATACGTGCCGCTGCTTCATGTAGGGCCACGCCAACCTGTCCGTGATGTGTGACTTCGGTATTCTCGACAATAGCAACGCGCATCGGTTCCCCAGCTTTTAAACTAACAATCCGTCAGACAGAAGTTGTGCTCATCCCATCCGCGTGTAATCCCCAGATATTGTGTTTTGGGTCTTGCCCTTAGCGTTTAATGGTGAAACAGGAACCCGTCAAACGAACAACTCCCAAACCCCGGCAGGAGGATTTCATGGAGATTCGCGAGGCGTTTACCTTTGATGACGTGCTACTGGTACCAGCGGCAAGCTCTGTGCTGCCCGCAGATGCCGACACGTCCACCTTTGTTACCAAAGCCATCAGGATGAACATCCCGCTACTGTCCTCGGCAATGGATACTGTCACGGAAGGCCGCATGGCCATCGCGATGGCACAATCCGGCGGCATCGGCGTGATCCACCGCAACCTGGATGTGATCGCACAGGCCCGTGAAGTCAGCCGAGTCAAACGGTTTGAAAGCGGCGTGGTGTACCATCCGATCACTTTGACGCCCGATCAGACGCTGGCCGACGCCAAGGTTTTGATGGAACGGTATAACATCACCGGGTTTCCGGTGGTTGATGAACAGGGCCGAGTCTTGGGTATCGTCACGAATCGCGACATGCGCTTTGCCAGCGATGATAAGACGCCGGTGCGGGTGATGATGTCATCGGAAAATCTGGCGCTGCTGCGTGAACCGGCCGATCGTGAGGCTGCGATCAGTCTGATGAAGGCGCGGCGGATCGAAAAGCTGCTGGTGACGGATGGCGCGGGCAAACTGACCGGGTTGCTGACACTAAAGGATACCGAGAAATCGGTGCTGAACCCTCATGCCTGTAAAGATGAGATGGGTCGCCTGCGAGTGGCGGCCGCAACTACCGTTGGCGATGCTGGGTTTGAGCGGAGCCAGGCGCTGATTGATGCGGGCGTTGATCTGGTGGTGATCGACACCGCTCATGGTCACTCGGCTGGGGTGGCGTTGGCGGTGGAACGGATCAAGAAGCTGTCGAACCGGGTGCAGGTCGTGGCAGGCAACGTCGCCACGGCAGAGGCGACGCGGGCGCTGATCGGGGCGGGGGCGGATGCGGTCAAGGTCGGGATCGGTCCCGGCAGCATCTGTACGACGCGGATTGTGGCGGGTGTGGGTGTGCCGCAACTGACCGCGATAATGGATGCGGCTGATACTGCGGGGGGTATTCCGATCATTGCTGACGGTGGCATCAAATACTCTGGTGATTTCGCCAAAGCGATCGCTGCGGGTGCTTCGTGTGCGATGGTCGGCTCGGCGATCGCTGGCTCGCGTCTAGAACGCTGTCGCGGCCACG
>JBDSXE010000329.1:0-7269 GCA_039926325.1 Paracoccaceae bacterium
GATCGCAGGCCCTTGTTGTTGGCGCGGGGGCGAATACAGGCGGCTGTGCGGGGCTGGCTGGCCGGTGAGGGGTTTGTCGAGGTCGACCCGGTGGCGTTGCAGGTCAGTCCCGGCAACGAGGCGCATCTGCACGGCTTTGCCACCGAGGCGATTGGCAACGATGGGGTGGGGCGGCGGATGTATCTGCACACCTCGCCAGAGTTCGCGATGAAAAAGCTGCTGGCGGCGGGCGAGACGCAGATTGCGGCGTTTGCCCATGTCTGGCGGAACCGGGAGCGTGGGGCTTTGCACTCGCCGGAGTTCACCATGCTGGAATGGTATCGCGTGGGCGAGGATTACACGGTCCTAATGGCAGACTGCGCGGCGATCTTGCGGTTGGCTTGTGGTGCGAGCGGTGTGCTGCGCTATCGGGACCGGGTGTGTGATCCTTTCGCCGAGCCGGAGCGGTTGAGCGTCGCAGAAGCGTTTCAGCGGTACGCGGGCATTGATCTGCTGGGGACCATTGCGGCGGATGGCGGAACTGATGCCGGGGTATTGGGGGCGGCGCTGGACGCCGTGGGGGTCCGGCGGGCGGCGGATGACACCTGGTCGGATATGTTGTCGCGGGTCTTGAGCGAGCGGGTGGAGCCGCAGCTGGGGCTGGGGCGGATGACCGTGCTCGACCGTTACCCGGCGGCGGAGGCGGCTTTGGCGCGCAAGGTTCCGGGGGATGCGCGGGTGGCGGAGCGGTTCGAGTTGTATGCCTGTGGCGTGGAACTGGCCAATGGGTTTGGTGAGTTGACCAATGCAGACGAACAGCGGCGGCGGTTTCAGGCAGAGATGGACGAAAAGCAGCGCGTGTATGGCGAACGCTATCCGGTGGATGAGGATTTCCTTGCGGCACTGGCGGTAATGCCTGCGGCAAGCGGCATTGCGCTGGGATTTGACCGTCTGGTGATGCTGGCGACCGGAGCGCCAAGGATTGACGATGTGATGTGGGTGCCGGTGGCGTAGGCGACATTACTCATCGTCAGGTTGTCCTAGCGGCAATCAGGCGGTTTGGCCTTGTCTTGGATCAGGGTGGCCGTAGGCTACGGTCACCTTGGTGGCGGGCAGTCACCGATCAACAAGAACAAGGAGCAGAACGTGAAAAAGACTTTGTTGCTCAGCACTATCCTTGGCACGCTGGCGATGCCAGCGTTTGCCGACAAGAACCCCAAGACCGGCGAGGAATTGGCCGCCAATCAGGCCTATACCTACCGGATGCTCGATTCAGTCAAATCGCTGGACCCGCAACTGATATCCTCGGTCGAGGATTCCGATGTCGCGCGCGGGATTTTCGAGGGGCTTTATAACGAAGATGGCGATGGCAACATGGTTCCGGCTGGGGCGCTTTCGTACAGCGTGTCGGACGATCTGAAGACCTATACGTTCAAACTGCGGCCTGAATCCAAGTGGTCGAATGGCGATCCGGTGGTGGCTGCGGATTATGTCTATGGCTGGCAGCGGCTGGTCGATCCGGCGCTGGCATCGGAATACGCCTATTATCTGGAACTGGCGCAGGTGGCGAATGCCACTGAAATCACCGCTGGGACCAAGCCGATCACCGACCTGGGCGTCAAGGCGATTGATGATCACACGTTGCAGGTCACGCTGATCGCTCCGCTGCCGTATTTCGTGAAAATGCTTAGCAATTCGTCGACGTTCCCGGCGCCCAAGGCGACGATAGAGAAGTTCGGGGCAAACTGGACCAAGCCGGAAAACATCGTCACCAACGGCGCCTACAAGCTGTCAGAGGTGGTCGAGGGCGAGAAATATGTCGAGGTCAAGGATCCCGGCTATTGGGACGCCGCGAATGTGATCATGTCGCCCGTGACGGCGATGGTGATCAATGACGAGGACGCGGCGCTGGTGCGCTTTCAGGCTGGCGAACTCGACCGGACCGAAGTGCCTGCGGGCCAGTTTCCGCGCCTGAAACAAGAGTTTCCGGACGAGGCGGTATCGACGCCTTACGCCTGTTCCTATGACTACGTCATCAATCTGACAGAGGGTAAAGGCAACGAGGCGTTGAAAGACGTGCGGGTTCGCAAGGCATTGTCCTATGCCGTGGACCGCGATGTGATCGTCAACAACATCCTGCAAGGCGGGCAGAAGCCGGCTTACAGCTGGACCCACTGGGCGATGAACGGCTTTACCATGCCGGTGATCGACTATGCGGGCTGGACCCAGGCCGCCCGCAACGAAAAGGCCAAGGCATTGCTGGCAGAGGCCGGTTACGGCCCGGACCACCCGTTGCAGATCACGCTGAACTACAACACGTCGGACGCGCATAAAAAGATCGCAGTGGCGATCCAGCAGATGTGGAAGCAGACCTTGGGCGTTGAACTGACGCCCAACAATTACGAATGGAAGGTCCACACCGACAAGCTGATTGCCGGGGATTTCGAAATGGCCCGTTACGCGTGGTGTGCCGATTACAACGAGGCGTCGACGTTTCTGGACCTGTACGCCAGCTATTCGACAAACAACGATGGCAAGTATTCCAACCCGCAGTATGACCAGTTGCTGAAGGACGCCAAAACGATGGCGGACCCGTCGGCCAACTACACCAAGGCAGAGGAACTGCTGGCAGAGGATATGCCGATCATCCCGATCTATCACTATGCCAAGGTCGATATGGTCAAGCCCGACCTCAAAGGGCTGCCGCAGCATGACGTGATGCAGTTCTGGTATGCAAAAGATCTGTACCGCATCCAGAAGTAACCCATGACCTTCGACCGGGCATCCCTGTAGGGTGCCCGGAATCTGGCAAAGGCATCCCATGCTGACCTATATCGTCAAGCGGCTGTTCGTGGCCGTGCCGACCCTGCTGATCCTGATCGTGATTTCATTTCTGCTGATGCACGCCGCCCCCGGCGGCCCGTTCACGCAGGAAAAGCAGGTTCCGGCGGCCATTCTTGCCAATCTGAACGCCAAATACGGGCTGGATCAGCCGATGTGGCGCCAGTTGCTGTCCTATGTCTGGGGCATCGTAGTACATTTCGATTTCGGGCCCTCGTTCATCTACAAGGACCGCACGGTGAATGAGATCATCGCGCAGGGCTTTCCGGTGACGCTGTACTACGGGATGATCGCGTTTCTGGTCGCAGTGGTCGGCGGAGTGGCCCTGGGCGTCGTGGCGGCGATATTCCAGAACTCGTGGGTCGATTACATCGCGGTCGGCGTGTCCATCGGCGCGCAGGTGCTGCCGAACTTTGTGATGGCACCGCTGCTGGTGCTGGTGTTCACGCTGTGGCTTGGCTGGTTGCCGGGCGGCGGTTGGAACGGAGGCCAGTGGCAATATGTCATCATGCCGGTGATCGCGATGGCGACGGCGTACCTCGCGTCGATCGCGCGAATCATGCGGTCGTCGATGCTGGAGGTGCTGACGTCGAACCACATCCGCACGGCGCGGGCCAAGGGATTGCCGACATGGAAGGTGATCCTGCGACACGCGCTGAAACCGGCGCTGATCCCGGTTCTGTCGTATCTGGGACCGACGTTTGTGTCGATGATCACCGGGTCGGTGGTGGTGGATATGTATTTCTCGACTGGCGGTATCGGCAAAGCGTTTGTCGATAGCGCGTTGAACCGGGATTACTCGGTGATGATGGGGGTGACGCTGCTGGTGGGTGCGCTGACCATTGCGTTCAACTTGTTGGTTGACGTGCTGTACGCGTGGATCGACCCAAAGATCAGGTATTAGCGATGGCGCTTTCAACGATAGACATGGGCGCCTTGCAGGCCAGGCTTGCCGCACTGGACGAGGTCAGGGGACGGTCGCTATGGGCCGATGCCCGCAAGCGGTTTGCGCGGAACAAGGCGGCGGTGGCGGGGCTGGTAATGCTGTCCTTCTGCCTGCTGTTCGCGATTTTTGGGCAGGCGTTGTCGCCCTATACCTACGACTACACCGATTTTACCATCATGGGGCACGCAGCCGAACTTGGGGCACCGTCGTGGGCCAAGGGCTATTATTTTGGCGTCGATGATCTGGGGCGCGATCTGTTTGCGCGGACGGCGATGGGGACAAGGATTTCGCTGCTTGTCGGGGTGGTGGCTGCGGTCATCGCGGTGGTGGTCGGCACCCTGTACGGCGCGGTGTCAGGCTATGTCGGCGGGCGCGTGGACAGTGCGATGATGCGGATCGTCGATATCCTGATGGCGGTGCCGTTCATGTTCGTCGTGATCCTGCTGCTGGTGATTTTTGGCAAATCGCTGATCGTGCTGTTCATGGGGATCGGGCTGCTTTCGTGGCTTGGGATGGCGCGGATTGTGCGCGGGCAGACTTTGGTGCTGAAAGGGCGGGAGTTTATCGAGGCGGCGCGGGCCAGTGGCGTGTCATCATGGCGGATCATCCTCCGCCATATCGTGCCGAACCTGTTGGGCATCGTGGCGGTCTACGCGACGCTGTTGATCCCTGAAATGATCCTGACCGAGAGTTTCATTTCATTCCTGGGGCTGGGGGTGCAGGAGCCGCAAACCTCGTTGGGGGAACTCATTTCCGAAGGGGCCAAGACGATCCGCTATGGCACTCTGTGGCAGTTGGGCTTTCCAATGGCGTTCTTCATACTGACCATGTTCGGTTTCTATTTTGTCGGCGACGGTCTGCGCGACGCCCTTGATCCGAAGGACCGATAGATGCTGAAGGTTCGGGATTTGGGCGTCAGTTTCGCCACCAACGATGGCACGGTAAATGCTGTGAACGGCGTCAGCTTTGATTTGGAACGGGGCCGAACGCTGGGGATTGTCGGTGAAAGCGGGTCGGGCAAAAGCCAGCTGGCGTTTGCCATCATGGGGCTTCTGGCAAAGAACGGCACGGCGCGCGGGTCGGCCAAATTCGACGATGTAGAGCTGATCGACGCGCCTCAGGCGGTTTTGAACCAGATGCGCGCGAACAAGATCGCGATGGTGTTTCAAGACCCGATGACTTCGCTCAACCCCTACATGCGGGTGGCGGACCAGATGGCAGAGGGGCTGATCCATCACAAGGGTCTGTCAAAGGCGCAGGCTTTGGCCGAATGCGTGCGGATGCTGGATGCGGTAAAAATTCCCGACGCGCGGGGGCGCATCCGCCTGTATCCGCATGAGTTTTCCGGCGGGATGCGCCAGCGCGTGATGATCGCGATGAGCCTGCTGTGCAAGCCGGACCTGCTGATTGCAGATGAACCTACCACCGCGCTAGACGTGACCGTTCAGGCGCAGATCATGCGGCTGCTGGGGGATTTGCAGCGCGATTTCGGCATGGCGACGATCCTGATCACGCACGACCTTGGCGTGATCGCCGGGTTCTGCCGTGAGGTGATCGTCATGTATGGCGGGCAGGTGATGGAGCAGGCGCCGGTTGAGCCGTTTTTTGTCGCACCCAGCCACCCGTATTCGCGTGGGTTGCTGCACGCGTTGCCACGGGTCGATCAGGAAGGTGGCGAACTGTCGTCAATCCCCGGATCGCCACCCAACATGACGCGGGCGGTCAAGGGCTGTCCGTTCGAGCCGCGCTGTGGATATGCGGGGGACGACTGCAAGGCGGGGCTGTCGCCGCTGACGGAATACTTGCAGGGTCGGTGGCGCTCGTGCAACCGGTCGGTGGAGGAGCTGACATGACCGCCTTGGTCGAGGCGCGCGATGTGCGCGTGACGTTCCTGCTGCGCCGCGAAGGCGACATGCCGTGGACCACGCCACGCGCTTTGCGGGCGGTGAACGGCGTCAACTTTGCACTGAACGCGGGCGAGACTTTGGGCATCGTGGGCGAGTCCGGGTCAGGTAAATCCACACTTGCACGGGCGTTGATCCAGATGGTCCCTGCGACGGGGCGGGTGATCTGGCAGGGCGGGACGGATTTGCTGAGCCTGACCGCGAAGCAGATGCTGGCTTACCGCTCCGACATCCAGATGGTGTTCCAGGATCCGCTGGCCAGCCTCAATCCCCGTATGACGGTGGGGCAGATCGTGGCAGAGCCGTTGCGGACCCATCACCCCGGCCTGTCGGCGGCAGAGGTCAAGGCACGGGTGCAACTGATGATGGACCGGGTTGGGCTGCTGCCGAACCAGATCAACCGATACCCCCATGAATTTTCGGGCGGCCAATGCCAACGGATCGGGATTGCACGGGCGCTGATCGTGGAGCCGAAGCTGCTGATCTGCGATGAGCCGGTATCGGCGCTGGACGTGTCGATTCAAGCGCAGGTGATCAACCTGCTGTCGCAGCTGCAAAAGGAACTGGGGCTGGCGATGATCTTTATTGCCCACGACCTTAGCGTGGTCAAACACATCTCTGACCGGGTGATGGTGATGTATCTGGGCAAGGTGATGGAGGATGCGCCAAAGCGCGACCTGTTCGCCAACCCACAGCACCCTTACACCCAGGCGCTGTTGTCGGCGGTGCCGATCCCCGATCCGGTGGCGGAACGTGCCAAGGTGATGATCGCACTGGACGGTGATCTGCCGTCGCCAATGTCGCCGCCGTCCGGTTGTGTGTTCCGCACCCGGTGCTTCAAGGCGCAGGCGCGCTGTGCGGCAGAGATACCAGAGTTGGTCGGCGGCGTGGCCTGCCACTTCCCCGGCCCGCTCCTTCAACAAGTCTCCTGACCCCCATTCATTTGCTCATAAATATCCCGCTGGGGGTCCGGGGGATGCGAAATCCCCCGGCGCTTGCCAAGTGCGCCCTCATCGGCCATTGAAGCGGCCATGAGAAAAGTTCTGATCACCGGCACGGCAGGCTTCATCGGGTTTCATCTGGCGCGCTTGCTGCTGGATGAAGGTTTTCGCGTGCAGGGCTATGACGGGATGTCGGATTATTACGACGTCCGGCTGAAACAGCGGCGGCACCAGGTCTTGTTGCAAAATCCGCATTTTTCGGCGGTCGAGGCGCTGCTGGAGGACCGCGTGACGCTGGACAGGGTGGCGGACGACTTCCAACCGGAGGTGATCGTGCATCTGGCAGCACAGGCTGGGGTCAGATACTCGCTGGAGGCACCGCGTGCCTATATCGACAGCAATGTCATCGGCACGTTCAACGTGATGGAGGTGGCGCGGCGGTTGAAGGTGCAGCATCTGCTGATGGCCTCTACCTCGTCGGTCTATGGCGCCAATGAAGCGATGCCGTTCAGTGAAAATGACAAGGCGGATAGCCAGCTTACGATCTATGCCGCCACCAAAAAAGCGACAGAAAGCATGGGTCACGCCTATGCTCACCTTTGGAATATCCCTACGACGATGTTCCGGTTTTTCACGGTCTACGGGCCGTGGGGGCGGC
>JBDSXE010000330.1:0-8138 GCA_039926325.1 Paracoccaceae bacterium
GAACAAAACCGCCTCCAGCTTGACGCCGCCGTCACCGAACGTCACGCGCAGGTGGTTGTCGCCCATGCGGCGGGCCTGCACCTGCTGGTTGGCCAACGCAAAGCGGGGAGCGGGCGACGACGCGCCGAAGGGACCCGCAGCCTCGACTTCTTCGACGAGGGCGGTGGTGATGGCGGTGGGCATCAGCAGTGCATCGACACGCATGTCCGCAACTGCGCCGATGGCAGCGCCTTGCCGGGCCAGCAATGCCTCCAGCCGGGCCATCGCGGGTTCAAGCTGTGCGCGCGTCAGGCTGAGGCCGGCCGCCATCTTGTGCCCGCCGCCCTTTTGGATCAACCCTTCCGCCGCCAACAGATGCACGGCAGCGCCCAGATCGACACCGGCGATCGAGCGGCCGGAGCCTTTGCCATCGTCGCCGTCGAACCCGATCACGACTGAGGGGCGGTGCGTCGCCTCTTTGAGGCGCGATGCAACGATGCCGACGACACCGGGATGCCAGCCGTCCGCAGCGGCCCACGCCAAAGCGCCGGTGGTCCCCCGTGCCTCTGCCTGAACCAGCGCCTCGATACGAACCAGCGCCTCGATCGCGCGGCGTTCGGTGTTCAAGAGGTCAAGTTTGGCGGCCAAAGCGGTGGCTTCAAACGGGTCATCGGTTGCCAGCAACCGCGCACCCAGATCGGCCTGCCCGATCCGCCCGCCGGCATTGACGCGCGGCCCCAGCACAAAGCCAAGCGCATAGGCGGTCGGGGCAGTGTCCAGCCGGGCCACATCGGCCAGCGCGCGCAATCCTTTGCGGTCGCGGCGGCCCATCACGACCAGCCCCTGTCGCACGAAGGCGCGGTTAACGCCGATCAGCGGGGCGACGTCGGCCACTGTTGCCAGTGCCACAAGGTCGAGCATTGGCATCAGGTCGGGGCCTTTGATGGCGTCCTGGCGCAGTTGTCGGTTCGCCTCGACCAGCATCAGGAATACCACGGCGGCGGCACACAGGTGGCCCAGGGTGCCATCCTCGTCCTGTCGGTTGGGGTTCACGACCGCATGAGCGGGCGGCAGGGTGTCGCCGCCAAGGTGGTGGTCCAGCACGATCACGTCGCAGCCTGCGGCGGCAATCGGGGCGTGGCTTAGGGTGCCGCAGTCTACACAGACGATCAGGTCATGGGCGGCCCCAAGGGTGGCCATGGCGGGGACGTTGGGGCCGTAACCTTCGTCGATTCGGTCGGGAATGTAGAGGGTGGCAGTGCGATCCATTGCCCGCAGCCAAACGATCAGCAGCGCGGCAGAGGAACCGCCATCCACATCATAATCAGCAAAGATCGCAATGCGTTGGCGGTTTTTGACTGCTGTCAGAAATCGTGCGGCTGCCTTGGTCATATCCAGCAACTTGGCCGGGTCGGGCAGCAGGTCGCGCAAGCTGGGGGCAAGGTAGGATTTGGCGTCCGCAGGCAGAACGTTGCGCGTCACAAGCGTCTGGCACAACGCCAGCGGCAGGCGGGTGGCCTGCATCATCGCCTCTGCCAGCCGTTCGGATTCGACCGAGGGGCCGATCCAGCGGCGTCCGGTCAGGGATCGTTCGACGTCAAGAAAGGCGCGTTGGGTCATGCCGCTTCAATGCCCCAGTGCATGACGCGCATCAAGCCCTTGTGGGCTTTGCTTGTTCAGCGATGAAAGCTGACAGGCCTTAAAAGTGGCGGGTCAGGCCCTGACGGGGACGCGGTAGCTCATCCGGCGCACCGAGCCGGTTTTGGACCGCATGAGGATGGTTTCGGTCGACACATAGCCTGCTTCGCGCCGGATGCCCTGCAGGATCGAGCCTTGCGTCACCCCGGTCGCGGCAAAGATCACATCCGCCGTCACCAGTTCGTCGCGACTGTAGATCCGGTTGAAATCGGTGATCCCGGCGCGGGTGGCGCGGTCGCGTTCGTCGTCGTTGCGAAACAGCAGTTGACCGTACATCTGGCCGCCCATGCATTTCAGCGCCGATGCTGCCAGCACGCCCTCTGGTGCGCCGCCTGCGCCCATGTACATGTCGATCCCGGTGATCGCGGACTCGGCGCAATGAATGATCCCAGCCACATCGCCATCGGAGATCAGGCGGATTGCTGCCCCGGTCCTACGAATTTCCTCGATCATGTGTTCGTGGCGGGGGCGTTCCAGCACGCATACGCTGATGTCTTGCGGGCTGACGCCCTTGGCTTTGGCCAATGCTTTGACACGCTCGGCGGGAGACATATCCAGCGTTACCACGCCAGTCGCATAGCCTGGTCCTATGGCCAGCTTGTCCATGTAGACATCGGGCGCGTGCAACAGCGTGCCGCGCGGGGCCATCGCGATTACGGTCAGGGCGTTCGGCATGTCCTTGGCGGTCAGCGTGGTGCCCTCCAGCGGGTCAAGTGCGATGTCCACCGCAGGCCCGTTGCCGGTGCCGACCTTTTCACCGATGTACAGCATCGGTGCCTCATCCCGTTCGCCCTCGCCGATCACAACGACGCCTGCGATGTCCAGAAGGTTAAGCTGGTCGCGCATGGCGTTCACGGCGGCCTGATCCGCCGCCTTTTCATCGCCGCGCCCGATGAGGTGGGCAGAGGCAAGGGCTGCCGCTTCGGACACGCGGGCAAGGCCAAGGGATAGCAGGCGGTCCTGAAATTCGGTGGCGTCGGCCATTGAAGCATCCTTTGCATGGGGTCAGAACCCGCTTAGCTGCGGCGTGCGAGGGCGGCAAGGATGGTTGCGCTAACGCTTGGCTGGGGTTCGTCAAGGCTCGTCAGGGCTGGTCGGGCAACGGCTGCATTGCCCGCAAAATGCCCTTTGCCAAGCAGGCATCCAGCGTTTCGGTCGCCTGAAATGCCGGGTGGTCGGCCAAGGGGCCGCGATAGCCGCCAATCAGGTTCAAGCCAAAGCGGTGGATTGTGGCTGGCCCCAGCAGGATTTGTTCGCCGCGCGGGGAGGCAAAGAAATCGGACTCCGACATCACGGATTGCAGCGGGGTTGCGCGGGCAACGGTGTGGTAAGGCTGGCCGTAGGTCGCGACGAAAGCGGCCTCGCAGGCGGGTGCGGTGTTGGGGCAATGCGCCGTGCAATAGGCGCGGACCGGGCCGAATTGCGGGCGAGGCATCAGGTCTTGCATGACCATTCTGACCGTCGCTGGCGGCAGGGGGGGCGGCGGCTGTTCTTGCCACAGCAACTTGCGTGCGGCGCGTCCATCCTTGAGCCGCGCACCGGTATTCGGGCCGAGTTTCAGGCTGGCCACCAAGGGTTTGCCGCCTTGGCCATCATAGTAATCGCCGACAGCGGACAACACCATCCAGCCTTCGATGCGATCCTGATCCAGCCAGTCTTGTAGCACCAGCAATGACTTGCGGTCGCCGCGCGCGACATGCGCTTCCAGCACCATCGCCTTGATCCAGGCAGCAGCGGGCAGATCAGCGAAGCCGGGAGGCAGTGGGCCGCCTTCGGGCATGTGGTTGAACCACGCTTGCAGCAACGCGTCGGCCTTTCGCACCTCGCCCGCGTCATACAGGGCCAAAGCGCGGGTCAGTTGTTCGGGCATGCCCTGCGAGATCGCACCACCTTGCCAGAGTGCGGCGGGTGGGGAGGTCGTTTGCGCCAGATCCTCTACCCATTTGCCGTCGATCTGGCGCAGGGCGGTGCGCTGTTGCAGCGTGCCTGCAATCGGAAACCAGCTTTCGGCGACGGGTAGGGCGATCAGGGCTGCGGCATTGGTGGCGGCAAGGTCGTGCAGAGCCACAATCGCAGCCGGGTCATCCGCCGCAAGCAGGCGGGTCATCAGGCTGTGGAATTGCGGGTCGTTCGCCCCGGCCAACGGCTCGGCGTGGACGGCAAACGGGCCGAGCAGGGCGGACAGCAGCAGGGGGCGCAGCCATGTCATCGGGGCAGGGTCCACCCCGGCCCCTGAGTCTGTCAAGCCGTCAGACTTCTTCGATCCGCAGAGCTACGGGTGCGCCGACCAGCACACCGGTTGCTGCAAAGCGGGTGACAGCGTGGTCGATGTCCGACCGCGCCGCTTTGTGCGTCACGATCAGGACGGGTGCGTTGGCACCCTGATGGCCATATTGCCGCATCCGGTCGATGCTGACGCCGGCCTCGCCCA
The DNA here is from genome assembly GCA_039926325.1 of Paracoccaceae bacterium. Classification (GTDB taxonomy): domain Bacteria; phylum Pseudomonadota; class Alphaproteobacteria; order Rhodobacterales; family Rhodobacteraceae; genus Stagnihabitans. The sequence goes on from JBDSXE010000330.1 coordinate 4,109, forward strand.
GACAGGTGGCGATCTTGGCCAGCGCGCCGGGTTTGTCCAACAGCGTCATCCGCAGGTAGTATGGCGCAGGCGTGGCGGTCTTGGCGGCAAGGGGGGTGGCAAGGCTGATCGCGGGCTGGCCGAATGTCGGCTGGCGGAAACCACGGGCGATGTCGATCACGTCGCCCATGATAGCGCTGGCCGTTGGGCCTTCGCCCGCACCCGCGCCGCGCAGCACGATCTGACCCACGGCGTCGCCTTCCAGCACCACCATGTTGGTGCCGCCCTGCAATTGGCCCAGCGGGCTGTCGGCGGGGACAAGGCACGGGGTCATCCGCTGTTCCAGTCCGCGCCCGGTCAATTGCGCCACGCCCAAAAGCTTGATCCGATAACCCATGTCGGCGGCAAGGTTGATGTCGTCGATCGATACGGCGCCAATCCCCTCCAGTTCGACATCATCAAAGCTGACCTTGGTGCCAAAGGCGATGGCGGCGAGCAGGCTGAGTTTGTGGCCCGCATCAATGCCGCCGACGTCCAGATTTGGGTCAGCCTCCAGATAGCCCAGTTGGCGGGCTTCTTCGAACACCTGATCGTAGGGCAGGCCAGCCGATTGCATCCGGGTCAGGATATAATTGCAGGTGCCGTTCATCACGCCCATGACGCGTTTGATCTGGTTGCCCGCCAAGCCTTCGGTCAGGGCCTTGATCACAGGAATGCCGCCCGCCACCGCCGCCTCGAATTTGATGACGCGACTTGATGCCTCGGCAGCCTCTGCCAGTGCCTGTCCGTGATGCGCGAGCAGCGCCTTGTTGGCCGTCACGACGTCCTTGCCCGATGCGATGGCGGCTTCGGTCGCCAGACGTGCGGGGCCTTCGTGGCCGCCCATCACCTCGACAAAGACATCGACATCGGGGCGGCTGGCCAGAGCCACCGGATCGGTTTCCCACGCATAGCCCGACAGATCGGCATCGCGGTTCTTCGTCCGGTCGCGTGCCGAAACCGCGGTGATCACCACCCGACGGCCTGCGCGGGCGGCTATCAGGTCGGCATGGCGCTGGATGATCTTGACCACGCCGATACCGACAGTGCCAAGACCGGCAAGACCGATACGCAGGTCGGGGCTTTTGGGGTCGGTCATGGCGGGCCTCTTGTCTTGGGTTGTCCGCCTGTTAGCCGTTTCGACGGCGGCTGGCAACGAGGGCTAGGTGCCGTGAATTGCTGCCGCCCGCGCCTTGAGCGCCGCAGCCTGCGCCGCCAGTGCCGCACCGCGCGCGTCAAGGGATGGCGTTGTCGGAACGACGAGCTGGTCAAGCGGCAGCAAGACAGGGGTCTTGCCAACCGGCCCGGCGGGCCATGTGACCTGGGGCGTCGCGCTGCACGACGCCAGTGCAAGACACAGGAATATAGGGCGGATCATCATGCCCTTTCCTAACGCGATTGCAGCCGCCCGGAAACCCCGCTGATTTGATGGCAGCGGTTTGATCAGGTGATAGGGCACGAAATGTTGTCGATCGCGATGCAGGGCAGGGTACGCGGCCGCGTTACAATGAACTGACTGAAGGTTTGCAGCGGCAGGCCCACGTCAAACGCAGGCACATAGTCCACCTCCACCTCGACAATGACCACATAAACTCCTGAAGTCATGGTCGGAATCTCGTACGCGTAGTTCTGCAGCGTCGCGGTCGTCTGCGGTGTCATGGTGTTGCCGGGCGAACGTGACCAGTGCACCTCAAAACGCTTGTTCGCATCGCTGTAGTTGACCGAGGTCACCCGCATCCGAACGGTCTGATCCTCATCCACCAAGTATTGCATCACCTTGGCCAAGCCAGTGATATAGGCCGTTTTGATCCCGTTCTTATCCTTCTCACGGGAGAGCACGTCAGAGATGGTATAACTGGCCTTTTGCACGGCGTTTTTGGACCGGAACGCATCCCAATAAACAAAAAGCGCAATATATGCCCACAGAAATAGCGGCAGCACGATCACCGCCTCGACGATGACGGTGGCGCTTTCGTCGCGGGCAAAGCGCCGCAACGACAGACAGTTCTTCGGTAGCCGCATCAGGGTTGACAGGTTTTTCATGACGTCACACTCAACTCGGTTCTACCGCAAAGGCCGAACGGGCGACGAGGGCGTAGCCGCCACCGGGGTCCAGGTTCAGGTGCAGCCCCATCCCCGAGGTCGGAAACATCGCCTGCACGATAATGCAGACCCGGATCAGCATCAGGTCATTCGGTTCCCCAGGGATCGGGATGACCACTGGGTCGAAATGGGTTTGCCGGTCGATACATTCGTTCGGGGCGGGCGGGATGGCCCAGGTGGTGGTGTCGATCCGGTCCAGTTCGATCTTCATGTTGGCGGCGCAGTCAGCAAAGATAACTGTGTGCGAACAGATTTGCTGTTTCAGAAATACATTGGAGGGTGAGGTGAAATGCCCAAGGCGCAGGTCGCGTATGGTCATGTCAACCGAATGTTCCAGCATGATCGACCGCGTCATCAACAGCGCGCTTTCAAACGATGCCATGAAGACCATCATGATCACCGGAATGCACAAAACGAACTCCATCGTGGCCGTGCCATCTTCGCGGCGCAAGGCATCCGGAAAAAAGCGGGGCAACCGTTTTGAAAGGGCGCGGAAAAGCCGTGTCATTGGGTCAATCTCAGTTGGCTGATGTTGTTGGCGATGGCGGTGAAGGCGGTTTTGATCTCCAACCCCTGAGCGTCAAAGTAATGCGCGGGCGAAGTTGCGCATTTGCGGATCTGCGTTTGACCATTCGCCGGTGCCTCGAACGCGATGCCGTAGACGATTACGTTCTGGTCTTTGGCAGCATTGCACGCCAATTGCAGCTGGTTGTCCATCGTCGGCGTATTCCCGGTCGCGATGTCGGTCTGGGTGCGGAACAGGTTCATATATGTGGTTACCGATCCACCAATGGCGCTAGCATAGAAGGTGGAGGCGACGTACTGCATTCCCATCTTGGACCAGACCTCGGGCCAGGTACGCTGAGTTGCGCCAACCGGGACAGCCGTCGGAGTGACGGGGACGTAGTTGTCCGAGCTGAGCGGGGTCGTGCCGTTCCACGGACGCGCCTGCCATTTGGTGCTGGCCGTCGGGACATAATAGGGACGGCTGGCCGCAATTGTGGCAGCGGAGGTCCAGGTCACCTTATTGTAGTAATAAATCGACCACTTGCTGTCGCTCGTCGCCTGCCAGAACGGCGAGGGGCCAGTTTTGAAGCCGGTTCCGCTTCCTGTTGGGTCGTTGTTGGTCTGGTTGACCCGTTCCTCTGGGAAGTTCTCACCGTCGGTCATAAGAATGATGACCTTCATCGCGTCCTTGTCGTCATAGGCTAGCGGGCGGGTTGCCATTGTATTGGGCATCCGTCCAGCGGCGATCTCGCTGGTGTAGATGTTCTTCGAGGATGTATCGAGCAGCGTCATGCCCCATTTCATGCCCGCATTGATCGACGTCGCGCCAACGGCAGTCAGGCCGTTGATATAGCCTTGAAGAATGGTCGTATCCTGTTGCGGCAGGCGCACAATGTTGCCGCCAGAGCCTGCGGGGTTGCCCGTGTAATAAGTGCTTCCGTTGGTGACGGGGCACCATTTGTTGGCTTCGCTCGGTGTACTTGTGCCGGTGCCGGAATAGGTGTCGGCGTTGGAAGTTACAGGCAAGGCCAGACCCTGCGAAATAGCGTAGGTGCCATAGACAGATGTAGGCAGGTCCACGCAATTCACGCCGGCAAAGCCGTTCTGGTCGGTAAGGGTGTAATAGTTGATGAGCGTCGGACCAAGGTTTACCTGACCGTTGAAGGGAACGATGCCGATGGAAATCTTGTGCTCGGTATCTTTGGCCAACACGGTTGCCACAAAGTCCTTTGCGGCTGCCCGCAGGTTTACGATCTTGCTGTTGGATGCCATCGAACCCGACACGTCCAGCACCAGCATGATCTCGACGTTATTGATGCGCTGTTCCGCAGTGGACGCGCCTGCTGCATCAAGTTTGTCGATCCCCACGAGGTGCAGGAACAGCGGCTGGCTGTCGGCAACT
>JBDSXE010000331.1:0-3540 GCA_039926325.1 Paracoccaceae bacterium
GTTGGAATACATTCCGTATCGGAAAAGGGACGGGACGTTGCCGCGCGACGAGATGATGCACGCCTATGTGGCAGGGCATGGCTATGCCTGCGTGCGGGTGGATATGCGGGGGAACGGCGACTCGGAAGGGTTGATGGCGGATGAGTACACCATTCAGGAGCTGGCCGACGCGTGTGAGGTGATCGAGTGGCTGGCGGCGCAGGACTGGTGTTCGGGGTCGGTGGGGATGATGGGGAAGTCGTGGGGCGGGTTCAACTGCTTGCAGACGGCGTTCCTGCAACCACCGGAGTTAAAGGCGGTGGTGTCGGTGTGTTCGACGACCGACCGGTTTGTCGATGACATCCACTATAAGGGCGGGTGTTTGCTGGGCGAGAATTTTGGCTGGGGGGCGGTGATGCTGTCCTATTCGTCGCGGCCGCCAGACCCGATGCTGCGGGCGGATTGGCGGGAGGACTGGTTGAAGCGGCTGAATGCGCAGCCATGGATGGCGCCGGTTTGGGCGGATTTTCAGGAACGTGGCGCGTACTGGAAGCACGGGTCGATCTGCGAGGATTACTCCCGGATGAACGTTCCGGTGCTGATCTGGGGCGGCTGGGCAGACAATTACATGAACACGGTTTCGGCCATCGTCGAAAATGTGCCTGGGGCCAAGGGGATCGTCGGGCCTTGGGTGCATCAATATCCGCATACGGCGGTGCCGGGGCCGCAGGTCGGGTTTCTGCAGCTGGCGATTCGGCACTGGGATCGCTGGTTGAAGGGCATCGAGAATGGGGCCGAGGATGATCCGGCGTATCGCGCCTACATGATCCATTCGAAAGCGCCGAATGCATCGGCCAAGTGGCGGGCGGGGCATTGGGTGAGTGAGGCGGTCTGGCCGTCGCCTCGGGTTTCGCGACAGGTTTGCGAGTTGGGCTTTGCGGCATCGACCCACGGGGCTCTGCCCCGGACCCCGGGATATTTTTGGACAGAAAATGACGGCAGGATTTCGTCGCCGCAGCATTTGGGGATGCATACGGGCGAGTTTTTTCCGATGGGGCTGAATGCCGAGATGCCCGGGGATCAGCGCGAGGATGATGCGCTGTCCTTGTGCTTTGACGGGGAAGTGCTGGCGGAGCCGCTGGATCTGCTGGGGGCAGCGCGGGTTTCTTTGCGCGTCAGTTCGGACAAACCGCTGGGGTTTGTGGTGGCGCGGTTGTGTGATGTCGGGCCGGACGGCGCGTCGGTGCGGATCGCGCATGGGATGCTGAATCTGTGCCATCGCGACTCGATGGAGACGCCGCAGCCGATGGTTTCGGGGGTTGCGGTGGACGTGGCGTTCAAACTGGACCAGATGGCGTACCGGGTGGCCAAGGGGCATTACCTGCGGCTGGCGTTGTCGAACAGCTACTGGCCGTTCGTCTGGCCCTCACCAGAGGCTGGGGTTTTGACGGTGACGGGTGGATCGCTGGATTTACCGGTGCATGCCGGGTCGGAGGCGGAGTGGGTGCCGCCGGAAGCTGAGGGTGCTACGCCGTGGAAGCATCGGGTGATCCGCAAGGGGCGTACCGCGCGGCGGATCGAGACGGACCTTTTGTCGGGCACGCGCGCGCTTGTGATTGAGGATGATCTGGGCGACGTTGAGAACCTGACGCATGGTCTTTGCACCGGCGAGACGATGACGGAACGCTGGGAAATCAAGCCTGACGACCCGCTGAGTGCCCACGCGGTGCATACCTGGGAACAGCGGCTGTCGCGTGGCGATTGGTCGGTTCGCACGCGGGCCGAGGCGGAAATGACCGGAACGGTTGATGATTTGCGGATGAAAGCCAAGCTGACGGCCTGGGAAGGCGACACCGTGGTTTTTGAGCGGGAATGGGACGAAGAGGTGCCGCGCCGCTTTGTCTAGGACAGTTGTGATCGGGGACGCGAAAAAAGTCCTTGGTGCAATTCGAGAATCGGTTTTTATTGATTCACCAATCAAGAAAAATGGCCAAGCGCCAAACAGGGAGACTACCGAATGTCCAGCGAGTTGAACCATCTGTTGAAGCAGGCCGCGACGGGCCGGATGAACCGCCGCGACTTTATCGGCCGCGCTGGGGCGCTGGGCGTGTCTTCGGCGGTGGCTGGTGCCATGCTGACCACAGTTGCGCAGGCCGAAGATGCGCCGGTCAAGGGCGGGCTGTTGCGCGCAGGCATGGCTGGCGGTGAGTCCACCAACACGCTGGACCCCGCACTCGCGGCGTCGCAAGTGCCGTTCAACATCAACATGACAGCTGGCGATATGCTGGTCGATGTCAGCCCGAACAACGAGATTGACTATCGCGTCGCGGAAGAGATTTCGTCCTCGCCCGATGCGAAGGTCTGGAAGTTCAAGATCCGTCAAGGCGTCGAATTCCACAATGGCAAGACGCTGACCGCAGACGACGTGGTGGCCACCCTGAAACGCCACACCGACGAGAAATCGCAATCGGGCGCGCTGGGTGTCGTCAAGGGCATTTCCGAGATGAAGGCTGAGGGCGATACGGTCACGCTGACCTTGGCAGAGGCCAACGCCGACCTGCCCTATCTGATGGCCGACTATCATCTGGTGATCCAGCCGGGTGGCGGTGTGGACAGCCCGGCGGATGGCATATTCTCTGGTGCGTACAAGATCAGCAGCTTTGAGCCGGGCGTGCGCGTCGCCTTTGAAAAGCACGCGAACTATTGGGACACCAAGGTTGGCCACGCCGATCAGGTCGAGATCATCGTGATCAACGACAGCACTGCCCGGACGGCGGCGCTGCAATCGGGCCAGATCAACATGATGAACCGGGTTGACCCCAAGATCGTCGGTCTGCTGGCTGGTGCGACCGGCTATAGCGTGAAGTCTGCGGCGGGCCGTGGGCACTATGTGTTCATCATGGAAAGCGACAAGCCGCCGTTCGACAACAACGACCTGCGGATGGCGCTGAAGCTGTCGATCAACCGCAAGGAAATGGTTGACAAAATCCTGGGCGGCTATGGCTCTGTCGGCAACGACTTCCCGATCAACGCGGCGTATCCGCTGTTTGACGACAGCATTCCGCAACGCGAATTCGATACGTCCAAGGCGGCGGAATATTACAAGAAGTCGGGCCACGACGGATCGCCAATCGTTTTGCAGGTTGCCGAAACCGCGTTCCCTGGTGCGATGGAGGCGGCGGCGTTGTTCCAGCAAACCGCCAACGCGGCTGGTATCCCCCTGGAAATCAAGCGCGAGCCTGATGACGGGTATTGGACCAACGTCTGGAATGCCTCGCCGTTCTGCGCCAGTTATTGGGGCGGGCGTCCGGTGCAGGACCAGATGTATTCCACCGCCTATCAGTCCAAGGCGGACTGGAACGACACCCGTTTCGTCAATCCGCGGTTTGACGAATTGCTGCTGGCGGCGCGGTCGGAACTGGATCAGACCAAGCGCAAGGCCGAATATTCGGAAATGGCCAATCTGGTGCGCGATACCGGCGGGGTGATCGTGCCGATGTTCAACGATTGGGTTGAAGCGATTTCTGATAATCTGGGCGGCTGGTATGGCGATGCAAACCA
>JBDSXE010000332.1:0-3905 GCA_039926325.1 Paracoccaceae bacterium
ACTTACGAGACGATCTTCATCCTGTATGCGGATTGCGGAACGGGTGGGCTATTGTTCGAAAAATGCAAGGAATTGGGCGTAGAGATGATTTCTGGTCCCCATTGTTATTCGTTTTTTGAAGGCAATGACATCTTCATGGCGCATGCGGATACAGAGTTCACGGCGTTTTATCTCACGGATTTCCTTGTGCGCCAGTTCGATGCTTTCGTCTGGCGGCCTATGGGACTGGATCGCCATCCGCAACTGCGCGACATGTATTTTGGCAACTACACCAAGCTGGTCTATCAGGCGCAAACCGAAGATCCAGCACTAGACGCCAAGGCCGAAGAGTGCGCCAATCGCCTCGGTCTGGCTTACGAGCGGCGGTTTACCGGCTATGGTGATCTGGCGACCACGATGGCGCGAGTTGCAACCGCATGACACCAGAGGATTTTCCGAAACGATTCGCCGCGGCCTTTGCAGCACAAGATAGTGCCGCGATCAGCGATTTTCTGGCCGGAGATGCGGTTGTGGTTACACTGACCGGCATCGCGGCGGAAGGTCGCGACGCGGCAGGGGCTGCGTTAGCCGCTGAATTCGCAGGAATTTTTGTCGCAGCGCGGCTTGTGACGGGAAAGCTGAAGTTGCGGCCACTTGGACCGGGTGGCGTGGTTTTGCATCAACGTTTCGTGGTGACAGGCGCGCGGAATGCGGAGGGTCAGGACATGCCACGGTTCGGCGCGATGCTGTCCGCCGTGCTGTTGGCCCGCCCGGACGGTTGGCAGGCAGAATCGCTGACGTTATCAGCACTTGTTTGACCTAGTGCTGCCCTAGCAACGCCTTGGCCGCCTGACGCGCCGCTTCAGTTACCGTGTCGCCAGCCAGCATGCGGGCAATTTCCTCAGTCCTTGCAATGGGATCAAGCGGGGTCACGGTCGACAACGTCGTATCACCCAGCACCTTTTTTTCAACCCGCCAGTGATGCGCGCCAAGTGCCGCGACTTGCGGGGAATGGGTCACGATCAGCACCTGCGCGGTCCTGGAAAGCAGCTTCAACCGCCGCCCCACTGCATCTGCCGTAGCCCCGCCAACGCCGCGGTCAATTTCGTCGAAGATCAGCGTCAAACCGGGCGTATTGCCCGTCAGGCAGACCTTTAGCGCCAGCAAAAATCGGCTAAGTTCGCCACCCGAGGCGATTTTGTTCAACGGCCCAGAGGGCGCACCGGGGTTGGTGGCGACTGTAAACGTCACAGCATCCACGCCTTCGGGGCCGGGGTCGGCGGCGCTGAATTCCGACGAAAAAATCGCCCGTTCCATCTTGAGCGGGGCCAATTCACCCGCCATCGCCGCATCCAGCCTGCCACCCGCTTCGCGCCGGGTGGCTGTGGCCTCTGCCGCCAGACGGGCAAACTCTGCCTCAGCCAAATCCACGGCATTTTGCAGTGTTTTCAGGCCTTTGCTGCCCGAATCCAGTGCGTCCAGTTTGGTCCTCATGCCCGCCAGATGCGTCCCCAGATCGTCCGGCAGCACGCCATGCTTGCGGGCCAGCGCCCGAATCGCGAACAGCCGCTCTTCCAGCGCCTCCAGTTCTGACGGATTGAAATTCAACGCGCGCAGGCACGCCTCGACACCCTCTTGCGCCTCGCCCAGTTCCACCAACGCCCGGCCCAATGCGGCCAATGGGGCATCCAAGCGCCCATCGGCGCGATCTGATGCGCCGTCCAGCCAGCGTTGGGCATCCAGCATCGCACCCTCGGCACCCTCGCTTAGCATCGCATGGGCGCGGGCGATGTCGGTACGGATGCGCTCTGCGGCCTGCATGGACCGACGCCGCACATCCAGCCGCGCATCTTCACCCGGTTCAGGGTTCAGTTTGCCAAGTTCGGCCACCGCATGGCGCAGGAAATCTTCTTCTGCCCGCGCCGCAGCCACGGCAGCTTCTGCGACAGCCAAGGCAGTCCGCGCGGCAGACTGGCCCCGCCATGCGCCACGTAACGCGCTAAGGTCCAACCCCGCATACAGATCCAGAAGCGCCCTGTGACCACGGGGATTAAGTAGGCCACGGTCGTCGTGTTGGCCGTGCAGTTCGACCAAAGTGTCTGATAAGTCACGCAAAACCTCGCCCGAGACGCGCCGATCGTTGACGTATGCGGTCTTGCGGCCATCGGCCGAATTCGTGCGACGCAGGATCAGCTCGTCCTCCGCCTCGATCCCGATATTGGCAAGGACGGATCGTGCCGCATGGTCTGGCGACAGGTCGAACACCGCCGTAACCTCGCCCTGATCGGCCCCGGTGCGAACCAGTTCAGCCCGACCGCGCCACCCCAGAACAAACCCAAGCGCGTCCAGCAGAATCGATTTGCCCGCGCCGGTTTCGCCAGTCAAAACGTTCAGGCCGGGCTGAAATGCCAGGCTCAAACGATCAATGATCAGCACATCGCGGATATCAAGGCTGCGAAGCATCGCGCCATCCGGGGGGTGTGCAGGACTTGCACACCGAGGTCAAAACACTTCGCCCTTGATCATCTGGCGATAGACGGTTGCCAGCCAGCTGGTGCCCTTGGCTTCAGGCGAAAGGCCCTTGTCTTTCAGTAGGTTGAACGCATCCTGATAGAACGGACTGGACTGATAGTTATAGCCCAGAATCGCGCCTGCAGTCTGCGCCTCGTCCGTCAGGCCAAGGCCAAGATAGCATTCCACCAGCCGTTCCAGTGCCTCTGCCGTCTGGGTCGTGGTCTGGAAATCCTGCACAACGCTGCGGAATCGATTGATCGCCGCGGTGTAGTGGCGCTGTTTCAGGTAGTAGCGGCCGATCTCCATTTCCTTGGCGGCCAGATGGTCGAACGCGAGGTCGAACTTCAGCATCGCGGATTTGGCATATTCGCTGTCGGGATATTGTTCGATGACGACGCGCAAGCTTTGCAGGGCTTGGAATGTCAGGCCCTGATCGCGGCCCACCTCGTCGATCTGGTCGTAGTACGACAAGGCCATCAGATATTGCGCGTAGGCCGCATCCTCGTCGCCGGGATAGAAGTCGAGGAAACGCTGCGCCGCCACGCGCGCCTCTTCATAGTTTTTTGTCTTGTGCAGCGTATAGGCCTGCATGATCAGGCCGCGCTTGGCCCATTGGGTATAGGGATAAAGCCGTTCAACCTCTTGAAAGTAAATCAAGGCATCCTTGGGCTTTTTATTCGCCTCAAGCTCCAGCTCGCCGCGCTTGTAGATATCTTCGGCGGTGTAGTTTTCCAGCGGCAGGTCTTTAGCCCCCTTCGCCGGGGCACATGCGGCAAGCATGACCACCATCAGCGCCATGCTCAATTTTAGCGCCGCGTTTGACTTTACGCCTGCCATCTTCCGACTACCTCAACCCCAATCGGACAGGTCCATTTAACCCGACCGTCCCGCTTTGGCCTGTCCTAGCACAGAAAAATCCGGGGCGCAAAACGGCTTTCGTATCGCGCAGTCGCAATGCAACAATGGGGTCAGGCGTGAAGCGGCAGATCGCCACGATGTACGCCGATTCCGGGTAGCTTACCCCCGGCCAGGGAATCGCAATCGTCGAACGTAAAGGCGTCCGGCGTCGCAAAAAGTTCGCGCAACAAACGGTTGGTCAACGCGTGACCGGCACGGATGCCAGTATAGCGGGCCAACAGCGGGGCTCCCGCCAACGCAAGGTCGCCAAGCGCATCCAGCATCTTGTGGCGAACCGGTTCATCCTTGTGGCGCAGACCGCCGGGCGACAAAACTTTGTCGCCGTCAAACACAACCGCGTTTTCCAGCGTACCGCCCAAGGCCAGACCACGCGCTTGCATCGCCTCGACATCGGATTGACGGCAAAACGTGCGACTGTCGCTAAGTTCGCGGACGAATGCGCCGTTCGACATGTTCAGTCTGCGGGATTGCTTGCCAATCGCGGCGTCGGCGAA
>JBDSXE010000333.1:0-4307 GCA_039926325.1 Paracoccaceae bacterium
ATGGTCCGCCCAATCCGAAAGCGTCGGCTTCTCGCCCGGCAATGCGGCAAGCTTGCCCTGCAGGAAATCGCGGAAACTTTGGCCCAGAGCATTGATGTAACGGCCGTCCCGGAAGACGAAATACATCGGCACATCCAGAACCCAGTCAACATAAGCCTGAAATCCGAAATCGCCATCAAACGCGAAGGGCAGCATACCGGTGCGGGAATTATCCAAGCCACGCCAGATCCGCGAACGCCAGCTTTTGTGGCCGTTCAGCTTGCCATCGAAGAACGGGCTGGATGCAAACAAAGCGGTCGCCACGGGCTGCAAGGCAATCGCGACCCGCAGCTTTTTCACCATGTCAGCCTCTGACGCGTAGTCGAGGTTCACCTGCACGGTGCAGGTGCGATACATCATCTGGGTGCCGTGCGTCCCGACCCGGCCCATATACTCTGTCATCAGCCGGTAGCGCCCTTTTGGCATCACCGGCATATCTGTGGCCGACCATTCGGGTGCAGCACCGATTCCCATGAACCTGATGCCAAGCGGATCGGCAATCGCGCGCACCTCATCCAGATGGTTTTGCAACTCCGCCGCTTCGTCCAGCGCGGACACCAGCGGGGCACCTGACAATTCAAACTGACCGCCGGGTTCCAACGAGATATTGGCGCCATTGCGCGTCATGCCGATCACGTTGCCAGCCTCGCGCACCGGGGTCCACGCAAACTGCCCCTCCAACCCGGCAAACAGCGCCGAGATTGACCGTTCGCCAGCATAAGGCAGCGGTTTGCGTGTGTCGGTCAGCCAGCCAAACTTCTCATGCTCGGTGCCGATGCGCCAATCGACCTTGGGTTTGTTGCCGGATTCCAGCAGTTCCGCCAGTTGGGCAAAGTCTTCGATCTGGCCGCCGCCGGACTGGGGAATGGACATGGGGCAACCTTTCGCGAAGCCATATTTCAAGGCGCATACAGGTGTCTTGCCCGCGAGCCCAAGTCAAGGCCGTGACGGCACGATCACAAAACGTCATTCATGGCAGCGGTTTTATAGCCCCAAACGGCACCGATCAAGATCGGGTTACAACACCCTTGCCCGCACTGCGCCACACCACCCGCGTTTCAGCCGCCAAAGTCAGCGCAGCACCCGACGGCAGCGACGATGGCCCAAGTGCCGCCAGCAGCGCCGCCGTGTCCATGCCCGGCAGGTTGGCGAAGGCGTCGTACAGGCGATCCGCCCCTTTGGCATCGACGGGGATCAGCAGCGCCTGCCCATCCGCCTGTTTCAGCCGCCACAACCGCCGCCCGCGCAGGGTCAGCATCCGCAGTTCGACCAGTTCCTGCAGGCTTAGGAACCCGCCGATCTCCGGCCCAAGGTAGCCGACCTGCGCCTCGTCCAGTTCGACGATGCCCGGTGCTGCGACATCCTGCTGAAACCGCATTCGGCGAAACGCTGTCAGCGCCAGAACCAGCCCGATCCCACCGACGATCAGCCCCAACGGGATCAGCAGATAGCCCCCTAGTACGATCAGCCAAAGGCCAAGCGCCACCACCAGGCTGGCCCAGATCACCTCTCTGGCACGCCAGATCAGTTCGGTCAGTTCGGGGCGAATGAAGGTCATCACAACACCTTGGGTTGGTTGAACAGCACAATACTTTTGCGACCGGCGGGCTGAAAGTTAAGCGCGCGATAGGCATGTTCGGCAGCGGGGGACGCGGCAAACAGCACGGCGCGTTTGACGCCTTCTGCCCGCGCCTCTACCAGATGCTGTGCAACTGCCTGTCTGGCGTAACCCTGCTTTCGCAGCTGGGGTGGCACGAAAACGCCGCCGATTTGCACCACCTCGGGCAGTCTGGCATTGAAGCCGGTCAGCGCGACGCGCTTGCCATTGTGCCACAGCACCTTGTGACTGCCGCGCGGCAGCCAGCTCTGGACTTCGGCAGCGGCCTTTTCGTGCGCGCCTTCGTCGATCTGACCAAAGGTTTCGGCATTGAACGCCACCCGCCAATCGGTGATCTCGTCCAGATCGGCGTCCCCAAGCGCGGCGAGGTGGCTGCCATCAGGCTTTGGCAGCCGTATGTCGGTTAGCGTCAGCGTAAAGCCGGGTTCGTGCTGATCCAGCCGCAGATCGGCGGGCTTCAGGCCGAAGGCGGTCTTGAGCGCCTTGATCTGATCCATCGGCCCTGTCATCCCGACCATCCGCTGACCTTGCAGAGTCTGCTTGACGCGGGCCCAATCGCCGCCCGGCCATTGCGGCATGAGGAACCCCGCGTCGGTCAACCCGACCATTCCGACGATTCCGCCCTGATCCGCCGCCATCCAAGCGCGCATCCTGACACCTGACAGGCTGGACAGGTTGACCAGCGGAAAGATCGACTGCGGCTCGCGTTGGCGCAGAAAGGCCAAAAGGCCTGCGCGATCCTGTGAGGTCGCTTCTCTCATCCCCAATCCCCCAATTTCGCCTGCCACAGTGTCATTGCCGCCACCGCCGCCGTATCCGCCCGCAGGATCCGTGGCCCTAGGCTAAGCGGCACGACCTGAGCGATCCCGCGCAGCCGCGCCTGTTCATCCTCGGCAAAACCGCCTTCAGGCCCGATCAGAATGGCCCACGGCTGCCCCCTTGGACCGTGCGGCAGACTGGCCTCGCCCGCCTTCGCCTCGTCGCACCACAACAACCGCCGCTCTGCGGGCCACGTTGCCAGAACACGGTCCAGTGTGATCAGTTCTGCAACCTCTGGCACAAAGGTTGCGCCGCACTGCTCTGCCGCTTCCATTGCATGGGCCAGCAGCTTGTCCTGACGGACCCGTTCGGCATTGGTGCGGCGGGTCTGGATTGGCATAATCCGCGAAACCCCCAGTTCCACCGCCTTTTCGACGATGAAATGGGTGCGGTCCTTTTTGATCGGCGCGAACACCAGCCACAGATCCGGCGGTAGGCGCAGATCAGCTGTCTTGGACGAACACACCAGCACCCCGCGCCGCTTGCCCGCCTCTGCCACAGTGGCCAGCCACTCACCGTCGCGGCCGTTGAATAGCAGCACACCAGCGCCTGTCGCCAGCCGCATCACATTGAACAGGTAATTGGCCTGAGCGTCGCCAACCGCCACGGGTTGCCCCGCAGCCAGCGCCTGATCTACATACAACCTGACCTTTGCCTCGCTCATGAGCCTGAACCTATGTCCGACCCCGTCCAAATGCCAGAGGTGGCCCCGGCTGTTTCCGACGCCCCCAAAGGCAACTGGGTTGATAGGTATGCGCCCGCCGTCACGCGTCCCTATCTGCGACTGTCCCGCGCCGATCGGCCCATTGGCACCTGGCTGCTGCTTATCCCGTGTTTCTGGGGTATCTCCCTTGCCGGAATGGAAACTGGGTTCCGCACCTGGGACATCTGGCTGGCGGTGTCCTGCGCCATCGGGGCTTTTCTGATGCGCGGGGCGGGATGCACCTGGAACGACATCAGCGACCGCCATATCGACGCCGCCGTCGCCCGCACCGCCAGCCGCCCACTGCCGTCCGGTCAGGTCCGCGTCAAGGCGGCGGTGGTGTGGATGGTGTTGCAAGCCCTGATCGCCGCCGCGATCTTGTTCACCTACAACAGTGCCGCGATCCTGCTTGGCGTAGCATCGCTGGCGCTGGTCGCAATCTATCCGTTTGCCAAACGGTTCACCTGGTGGCCGCAGGTTTTTCTGGGCCTTGCGTTTAATTGGGGTGCCTTGCTGGCCTTTGCCGCCCATTCCGGTGCCGTCGATCTGCCCGCCGTGCTGTTGTACGGATCCGGCATCGCATGGACGCTGTACTATGACACGATCTATGCCCATCAGGACCGCGAGGATGACGCGCTGATCGGTGTCAAATCCACCGCCCGGCTATTCGGCAGCAACACCCGTCCTTGGCTTTGGGCCTTCATCACCGCTGCCGTCGTGCTGATGGCGCTGTCGCTTGCGCTCGTGCAAGGTGCGACACCCAACCTGCCCGCGTTGATCCTGTCACTGGCCGGGGCTTGGGCGTTCGGCTGGCACATGGCTTTGCAAATGCGCCGCCTGAACATCGACGACCCGGCGTCTTGCCACAAAGTCTTTCTTGCCAACCGCAATGCCGGGCTTATTCCTGCGCTGTTTCTTGCCGCAGCCGCCTTGGTCTGATTGATCCCGGCCCCGCCAGTGCATAAGGATCAGCCGGTGCAGGCTGAAACCTGTGCACCCTGATTGCAAGGATTCTGCGCCCATTGGCTGACCTGACCCAAGACATGACCCCGCCGCACAGCCCCACCCCGCGCCCGGTCCGGCGGTCAAGCCCGGCTGTACTGGCGCTGTCGGCCTTTGTGGCGGCAG
>JBDSXE010000334.1:0-6920 GCA_039926325.1 Paracoccaceae bacterium
GCCGACGATGCCGGGCGCGGCGGGGTCGCGCAACAGGGTGGCCGACAAGTTCAGCCCGCCCGCCGCCGCGATGGCTTGTGCTGCGATGGCGCTGGAGCGGCCAAATGGCGTGTCCGCTGCGACCAAAGCGATCCGCTTTGCGCCCTGGGCCTTAGCGTAGCTGAACATTGTGGCGACGGACTGCGCGGGCGTCACGCCAAAGATGAATGCGCCGCTGCCCGCAAGGCTTTCGTCGTTGGAGAATGTCACGACAGGCACTTGGCCCGCGACGGCCAGAACCGCTGCGACCTGATCTGCCCGCAGCGGCCCTAGTATCAATTTCGCGTTCGCGGCCATCGCGGTTTTTGCCGCGGCTGTTGCGGCGTCAGCACCATCGCTGGAATCCAGTGCCTGCGGCAGCGCTTGCCCGGTGGTGGCCAACGTCATCGCCCGCGCCATGTCTTGCCCGACCGCCGCCGCAGTCCCGGTAAGCGGCAACAACGCGAACGAACCCTTGGCCCCGGCGGGATTGGCGGGTTTTGTGGTGAATGGACTGCCGCCAGATCCGCAAGCGGCAAGCGCGGATAACGTTAATCCGCTTAACCCAGTAACGAAGCTGCGCCGTGTTACAAAATGGTATTGGCCCAAATCTATTCTGGTATGGCTTGAACGCATTTAACCCCCCGACACTGATCTGCCGCAACCCTACCCTGCTACCAAAGAATTCATCGACACAATTGGCAGAAGGATCGCCAGAACGATTGTCATCACCATTCCGCCCATCACCAGCAGGATCCCCGGTTCTACCAGTGCCACCACGGCCCGCACCCAAGCATCCAGATCGCGCTGCTGATCTGTCGCCGCATGGTCCAAAGCATCCCCCAAACGCCCGTTCGCTTCGCCACTTGCGACCATCGCGATCAGCATGGCGGGAAATACGCCCGCCGCCTCCATCGCGGGACGAAGGGCGCTGCCTTGGCGGACTTTTTGCGTGAGTTCGCTCACACGGGCGCGGATGTGCAGATTGGGGGTAGCATCGGCGGACGCGTCGAGGGCTGCAACCAGCGGCACGCCGCTTTGGACAAGCGTCGCCAGCGTTCCAGCGAACTGGGCGGCATTCATCCGCTGCACCAGTCGGCGTGTCAGCCAGCTTGTCGCCAGAACCTTGTGCAAGCGCTGGCGGTTCTGCTCTTGCCGCAGCCAGAATGCCAGCCCGAGCGCGACCACCAAAGCGAGCGCTGCCGCGAAAGGGCCGCTGCTGCGAACCCAAGCGCTGACCCCGATCAGCACGCGCGTCAGAAACGGCAGTGCCGCCCCGCGGGAGGTGAACACCTTGACGATGTCGGGCACGACAAAGATCATCAGCATGGTGACAATGCTCAGACTGACCAGCCCCAGCAGCATCGGATACAGCAGCGCCAGCAAGACCGTCTGCCGATTGCGGGCGCGGTTTTCGACAAAGTTTGCCAGGTGGCCAAGAACTTTATCCAGCCGGCCGGCCTGTTCGCCTGCCTTGACCGAAGCGCGGTAGTATTCGGAAAAGCTGGCCGGATGATCGCCCATTGCCTGTGCCAGTCCGCGCCCTTCGGTCAGGGAAGTCCGAATATCCAGAATGACCGCCGCGACCTTGGGTGGCTGGCCCCCGGCAATGGTTTGCAGCGCCTCTTCGATCCGCAAACCGGAACCTGTCAACGTCGACAGTTGCCGCGTCACCAGTGTTAGACTGCGAAGGGACATCTTGGAACCGCGTGTCGTCTTGGCGGCGTCCGCCGTCATCGACACCAGCGCAAGCCCACGGTCGCGGACGGCAAGACGGGCGGCTGCTGGCGACACCGCCTCCATCACGCCGGTCTGGACCTTGCCGCGCGCGTCGGTCGCCTGATAGCGAAAGCCGGGCATCGTCAGACCTCCTGCGCCACGCGGGCGATCTCTTCGACCGTCGTTGCCCCTTCGTCGATCAGCCGCACACCATCTTGCATCAAGGATGGTCCGTTAAGGCGTGCCTCTGCAGTCAGGACTGCATCGGATGCGCCCTCATGGATCAGGCTTTGGATGGTGCGGGTGATCTGTACGACCTCGTAAACTCCGGTGCGGCCCATATAGCCGTGATTTTGGCAGGCAGCACAGCCCTCGGCACGGAAGATCGGATGGCCAACCTCGATCAAATTGGCCATCAGGCGCGTGTCAGCCAAGGTGGCGCTGTCCGGCTTGCGGCAGATCGGACACAGACGGCGCACAAGACGCTGCGCCACAACGCCCGCCAACATCGGTGCCAGCAGAAACCGTTCGACGCCCATGTCGACCAGACGGGATACCGCGCCAATGGCCGTGTTGGTATGTAGGGTGGACAGCACGAAATGGCCGGTCATTGCCGCCTCTACCGCGACCTGCGCCGTTTCGCGGTCGCGGATTTCGCCAACCATGATCACATCGGGATCTTGTCGCAAAATCGCCCGCAAGCCACGGGCGAAGGTCAGTTCGGTGCGGGGGTTGACCTGCGTTTGTCCGATTCCCTCCAGCGCATACTCGATCGGGTCTTCCACGGTAATGATGTTTCGGCCCGGTTGGTTCAACGCGTCAAGGGCGGCGTAAAGCGAGGTTGTCTTTCCCGACCCTGTGGGGCCCGTGACAAGCAGCATGCCATCGGGACGCGCCAGCAATGCAGCAAAGGTTTCGGCGTCACGCGGGCTCATCCCCAAGTGGTCCAGCCCAAGTTGAACACCGCCCCGGTCCAGAAGCCGCATCACCACCCGCTCACCGTGCTGCGATGGCAGGGTCGAAACACGAACGTCAACCTCGTGACCGCCAACCCGCAGGGATACCCGACCATCCTGCGGCAATCGGCGTTCGGCGATGTCCAGCTGCGCCATGATCTTGATCCGGCTGACCAGCAGCGGGGCCAGTGCACGACGTGGCGACAGAACCTCACGCAGTTGTCCGTCAATCCGAAAGCGGACGACAAGGCGTTTTTCCTGCGTTTCGATATGAATGTCAGAGGCGCGTTCGCGGATAGCCTCCAGCAACAGTGCGTTGATCAGGCGGATCACGGGTGAATCGTCACTTTGGTCCAGCAGGTCATCAACCACGGCAGCAGTGTCGGCGAGGCTGGCCAGATCGCCATCGGCACCAGCAGCAGCAGATGCTTCGGTGGAATTGTCGCGGTAGACCCGAGACAAGCGTTCGGCAAAAGCCTGATCGTCCAGCAGGTGTAGCGCGGCGCGACCCGCAGTCAGGCGTAAAACCTCGATCAGCGCCTGCGGTGGGGTTTTGGCGTGGTAGGCGCAGACAGGGCCGTCCGGGCTGGATTCCAGCACGACACCACGGTCGCGGGCAAAGGCATAGGGAAGGCTTTGCGTCATGGCGCGACCCTTTCCAGCGATAGGTCTGCCGATACCGTTCCCGCAGTTTCGGTGCGCCTTATGGTGGCCGAGGTGACGGCAAGCCCGGTGTCGTGGTTCAGGCCGTCGATCCACAAGACCAGCGTTTCAAATGGTGCATCCTGCAACGTCAGCGTCGCCGTCTCTGCCTTGGGCGTGTCTAGGCGCAGAATGGCAAGTCCTTGTGCGGCTGCGGTTTGAGCGAGGATCGTTGCAATCGGGCGAGCGTCAGGCGTGGTCCGCGCCGTGGTGGGCAGTTCAGATAAGGCGGCACTCAGTCGGTCATAACGGGCGATGCGGGCAAGTTGAGCCTCTCGATTGGCAAGCAAGGGCTGCCAGACGCCCAGAAACACCACCGCCGCAATGAGAACCACGGCGCCCAACCGCAGCAGCAACTGTTCGCGAGAGTCGCGGGCGGCCAGCCAGGACATAAGGCTTTGCGGAATCAGACGCTTCATCCTGCCACCCCGCCCTTGATAGCCAAGGATGCCCGCGCGTGCCCCTCGCTTATCGTCGACGTTCCCAGTACGGCCTGCATCCCCGCTTTCGTCAGCAGGGCGGCGGTGTCCTGCAACGGTCCCAGATCAGGGGCGACCAGCGTCAGGATCAATTGTCCGCTGTGGTTGTCGAACGACATGTCTTGCAGCGTCACAGTGCCGGACTGTCCCGCCATCGCCTGTAGTGCATCGCTTAACAGCGGCAGGAAGTCAGGTTTTTTGCCAACTTTCATCCCACGCAATGCGTCCGCTGCAGCAGCTTCGACAGACGTACCAATGGCGATACCGTGCCCCGTCAGTTCCTGCCGCAAACGCTGTTCGGCGGTGTCGGCGACGGCGGTGATCCGGCTTGTATCCAGGGCCAAAAGTCCAAGATGAGCGCATATCCCCAGCACCAAAATTGCAGCGAGAGCCATCAATCTGCGGGGCTGCCGCCAGTCTGGCGTGCGGCCACCAGCCAAGTCAAACTGGGCCAGCGCGGGTTCCGGGACCAGCGGGAATGGCGATGCGGATTGGCTGGCCAGCGGCAAGTCGGCGGGAGCGATGCCGCTGACCCATGTTATTGGCGGTTTACCGGATTGCGTCCAGATAGCGCGAAATGTCGCATTCAACGCGGAAAAACCCGTGCCATCGGGCAGACGCGCCAGCAGACGGCCGCCCCGTTCCGCCACGGTCCACTGTTCGCCAACGGGTCGGGGCAGCAATAGCACGTCGGGCACAAGCCGAGCGGCGCTGTCAAGGTTTTGCTGTAACACCTGATCCAGCGCCTTGCGCGACATCACGACTGCCAAGTAGCCGCCAGATGCACCAGTGTCCACATGTGGACACAGAATAACCTGAACATCCTCAAGGGGTTGCCCGAGAAATGGTTCTGCGGCAAAAAACGCTGCCGCCTTGCGCTGACTGGCCGAGACCGGCGGCAATGACAGGCGCAGGATCAGCATGTTTTCAGATGAAATTGCCACCACCCTACGCTGCGTGACTGCGCGCTTCCCCAAAATCGGCAGTCCCCGCGCCATACCGCCACTCCGCTCTTTTATTCCACTCTACAAGTAAACGAGCTGAAACTCTTTATGGTTTCACATCGTTATCCCTATGACGAAATAAATTTGTCTGAGATAGTGGGGGAATGGGGATGTTGAGGCACCTGTATCGCAGGTCGGCCCGACGGCAAGGCGATGCCGGGGTGACACTGATAGAGATGATGGTCGTGTTGGTCATCATTGCGATCATCGCCGCCCTGATTGTGCCCAATGTCATCGGTCGCCCGGATGAAGCGCGCGTGACAGTGGCAAAATCCGACATTCGCACACTTTCGGCATCGCTGGAGCTATATCGGCTGGATGCAAGAGTTTATCCGACCACGGAACAGGGGTTGGATGCATTGGTGCATCGCCCTGATCTCGCCCCGGTTCCAGACACTTGGGCCGAAGGCGGATACTTGGGGAACCTGCCGCAAGACCCTTGGGGCAACCCATACATTTATGTCTCTCCAGGCCAATCGGCCCCGTTCGACCTGATGTCATTTGGTGCCGATAGCGCGCCGGGTGGAACGGGCATCGACGCCGACCTGACGAACGCCCCGGCGACTGGAGGCTAATATGCAGTCAAGGACACGACAGCGGATGGGCGAGGCTGGCGTGACACTTGTCGAGATATTGGTCGTGCTGTCGATCATCGCAATTACCACGGGGGCAGCCATGCTGCGGCTGGGTATTGGCAACGGGCGCGATCAACTTGCAAATACTGCGGCCGCGACAGCACTTGCCATAACGGGTGCGTCCGATGCAGCGCTGGCCAGCGGTCGCGACAGGCTGATTGAGTTTGGTGCCGACGGCTACCGTATCACAACCGATAGTGGTGGCGGCGACTGGAATGGGATGCCGGGCGTCGATATCACCAGCGTCGAAGGCCAGACTGGACCGCGACGGTTGCCCGCAGACGGCTCTTCGCCGCCGTTTCGGTTGCGGTTGACAGCGGCTGGTCAAAACGCTCTGGTTCGATTTGACGGCCTTACGGCTAAGGTCGAAGGCGCGCCATGAATACGTCTCTCCGCAACAAGTCTGACGGATTTACCCTTATCGAGTCGCTGATCGCACTTGCGGTTCTGGCAATAACAGCCGTCAGCTTTCTACGCGCCACAGAAGCCAACGTTGGACGTGTTTCCGCACTGGAGTTGCGAGCCGCTGCGGGGTGGGTCGCACAAAACCGTTTGGCAGAGTTGATGTTGGGACTGCAGCCGACGCGCGGGCACGTCACCATGCTTGGGCGCGACTTTACAGTGACTGTAACGCCGACACCAACGGCAGACCCAAGCCTGACCCAAGTGGACATTTCGGCCAATTTGGTTGATGGAGGGGTGGGAGCGCGCTTGACCGGATTTGTGGTTCAGCTTGTCGGGGGCGGATCATGAGTGCAGTACTTGGTATTCCACGAGGTTGGGGCTGGGTCTGGGCCATCGCAGCCGCCGAACTGCTGATTCTGGCGTTTGACGCGGTGCCGATTTTCCTGTCTGCGCCCGCGGCCGTGAGCGAACGCCGAGCGGCGGCAACCGCAGGCCAAACTGTACCAAGGGCAAGCCTGCAGCCAATTCTGGACTTTCAGCCGTTTGGTGCCCCGGCTGCGCCGGTCGAGGAAGCTTTACCGCCGGAAGCCGACGCACCAGTACAACAATCGGTCAGCCTGATCTTGCAAGGCATTCTGCAAAAGAACGACACGTCCGCCTCTCGTGCGATCGTAAGTTCCGATGGTGGAACGGCAGGTATTTATGCCATCGGCGATGTTTTGCCCGGTGGCGGTACGGTTTCGGGCATTGAAGCGGACAGAATCTTGATCGACGATGACGGGCAGACCCAGAGTTTGGGATTTCCCGACCCCGGAATAGCTCAGGATGCCACCGCAGGCGATGCCACTGACGCCATTGATGCAACTGACGCCATTGACGCTACTGATGGCACTGACGCTACTGATGCAGCGAATGTGAGTACTGATATTCTTGCAAACTCTGACACTGATGTGCTTGCAGGCAAGCCAAAAGCCCCGCAACTTGATCTTCGGCATCTGATCC
>JBDSXE010000335.1:0-3022 GCA_039926325.1 Paracoccaceae bacterium
GCCTCTGCTCAGGTCAAATCCGCTGTCCTGCTGGCGGGTCTGAACGCCCCGGGCCAGACTGTCGTGATCGAACGCGAACCGACGCGCGACCATTCCGAACGGATGCTGCTGGGCTTTGGCGCAAACCTGACGGTCGAGAAAACCGCCGAGGGCAACGTCATCACCCTGACCGGCCAGCCAGAACTTCGACCGCAAAACGTCGCTGTCCCGCGCGACCCATCCTCTGCCGCGTTCCCGGTGTGTGCCGCGCTGATTGTAGAGAATTCCGACATTTTTGTCCCCGGAGTTAGCCAAAACCTGACCCGGAATGGTCTTTATCTGACATTGGTCGAAATGGGCGCCGATATCGAATTCCAGAACCCCCGCACCGAAGGCGGCGAACCGGTCGCCGATCTGCGCGTCCGATTCAGCGACAACATGATAGGGGTGGAGGTTCCGCCCGGACGCGCGCCAAGCATGATCGACGAATATCCAATCCTCAGCGTCGTCGCCGCCTGCGCCACTGGCCGCACCGTGATGCGCGGCGTCAAGGAACTGCGCGTCAAGGAATCCGACCGCATCGACGCAATGGCCCGTGGGCTGGAGGCGTGTGGCGTGCGGATCGAAGAAGACGAGGATACGCTGATCGTGCATGGCATGGGCGCGGGCAATGTCCCGGGTGGTGCCACCGCCAAAACCCACATCGACCACCGTATCGCGATGTCGTTTCTCGTGCTTGGCATGGCGTCGAAAAAGCCGGTTTCCATCGACGATGCCTCGCCCATTGTCACTTCTTTCCCGATCTTCGAACCCCTGATGACCAGCCTCGGCGCGATACTGAGCCGCGACAATGTCTAACCGACGGCCATGATTTTTACCGTCGCCATCGACGGCCCGGCTGCTGCGGGCAAGGGCACCATCGCGCGGGCCGTCGCGGCGGAATTCGGCTTTGCCCACCTCGACACCGGCCTGCTCTACCGCGCCGTGGCGGCCAAGGGTGGCGATCCGATCCTTGCCGCGCAAAACCTGACCACTGCTGACCTCGCCGCCCCCAACTTGCGCTCCATGTCAGCCGGTCAGGCCGCCAGCCGGGTCGCCACCATACCAGAAGTCCGCGCCGCCCTCACCGAATTCCAACGCCGCTTTGCCCGTCAACCCGGTGGCGTAGTTGTCGATGGTCGCGACATCGGCACCGTCATCTGCCCCGAGGCCCAGGTGAAACTTTACGTCACCGCCAGTTCACAGGTTCGCGCCCATCGCCGCTGGCTAGAGCTTGGCGGCGATCCGGCGCAAGTGCTGGCAGAGGTCGTCGAACGCGATCGCCGCGACACCGAACGCGCCACCTCTCCACTTATGGCGGCACCGGATGCGCTGCTGCTTGACACCTCAACCATGACCATCGCGCAGGCAACCGAAGCCGCCATTGCCGTCGTCCGCGCCAAACTGCCCGCATAATCCGCTGGCAGTTTCCGCGCCGATTGGTTGTTATGGCGCGCAAATCAGGGGAGGCATCACGATGACCGGAAACAAAATCGCAGATCTTGCAGGCAAAGTGGTGCTGGTCACAGGCGCCTCGACCGGCATCGGCGCCGCTGTCGCGCGCGAATTCGCGGCCCAAGGCGCGGTGGTCGGCCTGCACTACAACGCCAGCCGCGACGCCGCCGAAACCTTGGCAGGTCAGATCGAATCTGCGGGTGGCAAAGTCCGGCTTATTCAGGCTGACATGTCGAACGGCCTCGGCGCGCGTGCCGCCGTCGATCAGGCCATCGCGGCCTTTGGGCGGCTGGACGGGCTGATCAACAACGCCGGCGGCATGGTGCGTCGGATCGCCTACGAACTGGCGACCGAAAAAGACTATGACGAGATCATGGACCTGAACGCCCGCTCGGTCATCGTCGCTTCGGCTGCCGCCATTCCGCACCTGAAAATGGCGGCGCAGGAAACCGGCACCGGCTTCATCATCAACACCACCTCCATCGCCGCCCGCAACGGCGCAGGCGGTGGCGCAGGTCTGTACGGCTCCAGCAAGTCCTTCGTCAGCAACGTCACGCGCGGCATGGCCAAGGAACTGATCCCGTTCGGCATCCGCGTCAACGCCATAGCCCCCGGTGTCATCGACACCCTGTTCCACGAACGCTATTCGACAGTGGCACAGATGAAATCCATGCTCGCCACCGTGCCACAGGGCCGTCTGGGACAGTCAGCGGATTGCGTCGGCGCCTTCCTGTTCCTCGCCAGCCAGTCGCTGTCAGGCTACATCATCGGCCAGGTGATTGAGGTGAACGGCGGCCAGTTGATGCCGTAACGCTTGCTTTTCCGCACCTCTATCTGATCTAGATTGCGGCGGACCCAATCTGGTCCTACCAAAATAGCTGTGGAGGAACGAATGCCTGGCAAGAGAATTCTGATGCTGGTCGGTGAATTTACCGAAGAATACGAAATCTTCGTGTACCAGCAAGCGATGGAGGCTGTGGGCCACACCGTCCACGTTGTCTGCCCTGACAAGAACGCGGGCGACACCATCGCCACCTCGCTACATGACTTCGAGGGGCATCAGACCTATACCGAAAAGCTGGGTCACAACTTCACGATCAACAAGACCTTTGCCGAGGTCAAGCTGGACACATATCACGCCGTCTATTGTGCAGGCGGGCGCGGGCCAGAGTATATCCGCACCGACAAACGGGTGCAGGCGATGGTCCGGCATTTCCATGAAACGAAAAAGCCGATCTTCACGATTTGCCACGGCGTGCAGATTCTCGTTGCGGTCGATGGCGTCGTGCGGGGCAAGAAGGTCGCTGCCTTGGGCGCGTGCGAGCCGGAAGTGACGCTGGCTGGTGGCACCTATATCGACCTATCGCCGACCGACTCTTATATCGATGGCACGATGGTCTCGGCGAAAGGGTGGACTGCGCTGGCCGCGTTCATCCGTGATTGCCTGAAAGTGCTGGGCACCGAAATCAGACACGCCGATTGACAGGTTGGGGCGAGTTGCCTCGCCCCAGCCATTTCAACCCTGCGCCTCGTCCGCCTCGTAAGCTTC
>JBDSXE010000336.1:0-3876 GCA_039926325.1 Paracoccaceae bacterium
TTCCTTGGCACCGACAGCGCCCCCCATACCGACGCGCTGAAAGAACAGGCCTGCGGCTGCGCTGGCTGTTTCACCGCCACCAACACAATGCCTCTGCTGGCGCATATCTTCGAGGAAGAGAATGCGCTCGACCGTCTGGAATCCTTCACCTCCCTCAACGGCGCAGCCTTCTACAACCTGCCGCCCAACGAAGCCCGCATGACCCTGACCAAACACGAACTGCCGCAGAGCTTCCCCGAAAAGATCCTGACCGAGGCTGGCCCCGTCACCGTCTTCAACCCCGGTTTCCCCATCCACTGGCACGTCGAACCCTGACCAGCCTCAAATTTTTTGCGAAAATTTTCCTGTTTGAATTTTCGCAGAAAACTCGCCGCCACGCTCCAAAAGGACCGCCCATGATCCCGACCTCCTTCCCTCCGCGCGCCGAAATCGCCCGTCTCACCGCCCGCGCCCTACTGGAAATTCAGGCCGTCCATTTCAATGCCGCCACCCCCTTCATCCTCGCCAGCGGCCTGCCCTCACCCACCTACATCGACTGCCGCAAACTGATCTCCTACCCCCGCATCCGCGCCAGTTTGATGGATTTCCTGACCGTCACCGTCATGCGCGACGCCGGGTTCGAGGCGTTCGACAATATCGCAGGTGGCGAAACCGCAGGGATCCCTTTCGCCGCCCTCGTGGCCGAACGCATGGCGCTGCCAATGACCTACGTCCGCAAGAAACCCAAAGGCTACGGCCGCAACGCCCGGATCGAGGGCGTGATGACCCCCGGCCAACGCGTCCTCCTCGTCGAAGACCTCACCACCGACGGCGGCAGCAAACTGTCGTTCGTTGACGCCATCCGCGAAACCGGTGCCAGCTGCGCCCACACCGCGGTCATCTTCTATTACGGCATCTTTCCGGAAACCACGCAGCGCCTAAGTGACCACGGCATCGCGCTGCACCATCTTTGCACCTGGTGGGACGTGCTGGCAGAGGCCCGCGCGCAGAACGCCTTTGACGCAGCCACGCTGACCGAGGTTGAAGCGTTCCTGAACGATCCGCGTGCATGGCAAACTGCCCGCGCTAAATAGCGCAGAAAAGTGCAAATGGCCTGTGGAGGGTTTGGGGATAACCCGCCGCCCGAATCGCGTCGTTGGTGGTAACTTTGGCAATTCCGCCCCACATGTGGTAGGTTGATCGCGAAACCGCCACACCGCGCCGGACTTGACCACAGACTTATACCGACTTTCTTCCCAGATTGCGCCCGTCTCCAATTCGCGCCATTCAGGCAGACGCGGCTCGCGAACCGCCAACAGGGGCAAACAATGAACGAACTTGCGACGCTGCGGTCAATGCTGCCAGCCACCGCCGAACCCGAAGTCCTGCCCCATAATATCGAGGCTGAACAGCAGCTTCTTGGCGCAATCCTGACCAACAACGAGGTCTACGACCGTATCTCGTCGGTCATCAAGGCCGACCATTTCTTCGACCCGGTCCACCAGCGCATCTATGAACGCGCCGCCGCCCGCATCCAGAAAAACGCCCTCGCCTCGCCGGTCACGCTCAAGCCGTTTTTCGAGGATGACGCGGGTCTGAAAGAACTCGGCGGCCCCGCCTACCTTGTCCGCCTCGCAGGCAGCGCGATCTCTGCCTATGCCGCCCGTGACTACGCCCAAATGATCTACGACCTCGCCGTCCGACGTGAACTGATCGGCTTGGGGCGCGACATTTCCGCTAGGGCGCAGAAGGTCGAGGTGGATTCAGAACCGCGCGATCAGATAATCGAGGCCGAACAGCGGCTTTACAAACTGGGTGAACAAGGCCACGCAGAGCGCGGATTTCAAAGCTTTTTAAAGGCTGTGACCGACGCCGTGAACATGGCCAACGCCGCCTATCAGCGCGACGGCGGGCTGGCTGGCATTTCGACTGGGCTCGCAGACTTGGACAAGAAACTCGGCGGTCTGCACCCGTCGGACCTTCTGATCCTCGCCGGCCGCCCGTCAATGGGCAAAACCTCGCTTGCGACGAACATCGCCTTCAACATCGCCAAAGCCCACAAACGCGGCCGCCTGCCCGATGGTTCGGAAGGCACCGTCGAAGGCGGCGTCGTCGGTTTCTTCTCGCTGGAAATGAGCGCCGAACAACTCGCCGCCCGCGTCTTGTCAGAGGCCAGCGAAGTCCCCTCCGAACAAATCCGTCGCGGCGACATGACCGAACAGGAGTTTCGCCGCTTCGTAGAGGCCGCCAAGGATCTTGAATCCTGCCCGCTCTACATCGACGACACGCCCGCCCTGCCGATCAGCCAACTCGCCGCCCGCGCCCGCCGTCTGAAACGGACCCAAGGGCTGGATGTTTTGATCATCGACTACCTGCAACTCTTGAAAGGCACCACCAAGACCGACAACCGCGTGCAGGAGGTCTCGGAAATCACCCAAGCGTTGAAGGCGATCGCCAAGGAACTCAACATCCCGGTCATCGCCCTGTCGCAGCTGTCGCGTCAAGTGGAATCCCGCGAAGACAAGCGCCCGCAGTTGTCGGACCTGCGCGAATCCGGCTCGATCGAGCAGGACGCCGACGTGGTGATGTTCGTCTACCGCGAGGAATATTATAAAGAACGCGAAAAGCCTGGCGATCACGAATTGGAAAAGATGGCCCAGTGGCAGCAGATCATGGAATCCTGCCACGGCAAGGCAGAGGTCGTCATCGGCAAACAGCGCCATGGCCCCATCGGCACGGTCGAACTGGCGTTCGAGGGCCGCTTCACCCGTTTCTCCAACCTCGTCCGCCCTTGGCAACAAGGCACCCCTGACGTCGGCTTCTGACGCGCGTTTCCGGTTGCCCTGCCAACCGGAGCAGTGCATCAGCACCAAAGCATTTTAACACGGGCGGCACAGCAGCATGGACCTTCAGCTTCAGGGCAAGAACATCATCGTCACCGGTGGCGCCGCAGGTATCGGGGCCGCTATCTCACTGACCCTTGCCGAAGAGGGTGCCACCCCGATCATCTTCGCTCGCAGCACCCCCGACGCCGCGTTCCTGACCAAACTCACCGCCCTGAACCCAGCCGCAGGATGGGTGCAAACGGATCTATCGAAAGACGCCGACTGCCGCCGCGCCGTGACCGAAGCGCAGTCGAAATGGGGCCGCATCTACGGCCTCGTCAACAACGCGGGCACCAATGACAACCTCGGGCTGGATGCCGGACCCGAAAAATTCCGCACCTCACTCGACCAGAACCTGCTGCACTATTACACCCTCGCCCATTTGCTACAGGACGACATCAAGGCTCAGGTTGGTGCCATCGTGAACATCTCCTCGAAAACCGCGGTGACGGGTCAGGGCCGCACCTCCGCCTATGTGGCCGCCAAGGCAGCTCAACTCGGCTTGACCCGCGAATGGGCGGCGGCGCTGGCACCGTGGGGCGTCCGCGTCAACGCAGTCATTCCGGCCGAAGTGCTGACGCCGATGTATTCCAGCTGGCTGCAAAGTTTCGCCGATCCCGCCGCCCAACTTGCCACCATCACCGCCCGCATCCCACTTGGCCAGCGCATGACCGAGGCGTCAGAGATCGCCGCCACGGCCGTCTTTGCCCTCTCCCCGCGCTCGGCCCACACCACCGGCCAGTGGCTCTTCGTCGACGGCGGCTACACCCACCTCGACCGCGCTATCGGCACCTGACCACCCCTCCCTCATATCATCTGTCCTCAAATATCCCCGCCAAAGGCTCCATCAACTCGACCCGAACCACCGCCAAAAGCCCAACACCGCCGCCCAGCCATTTTCTGTCCCCGAATGTCCCCGCCGGAGGCTCTTCCCCTCAACCGACCAGACGCCCGCCATCAAATCCGCGATAGCCCGGACGCGTGGGGGCTCGATGCCCCCCAAGTCCGGCCC
>JBDSXE010000337.1:0-6196 GCA_039926325.1 Paracoccaceae bacterium
CATCGGATCGGTGCCAGCATCGGGTTTGCATCAACACCACATCAACCTGAATACGCTGTTTTGACGCAGTATGCTGCGGTTAAGTGGGTGAATGCCCGGCGTTGTCGAAACGGAAATTGCACGAAAAAAAGTATAGGTGCTAAGCGATTGAAATGTCTAAAGTACTAGGGTGTGTTGACGTTCACCTCAATCGGATGATGGTTGCCGCAAGGGAAATGAATGCGCTGAAGCTTTCGTCGGTCTTGCAGCAGCGCATGGCTACACCTCTGTATTCTTTTAACTTTCCGAAGAAGTTTTCGATGAGGTGTCGCCATTTATAGGTGTGGAGGTCGAACTCGGCAGGGAAGCGGCGGTTGGATTTGGGCGGGATGACCGGTTCGATTTTGGCGTTTGCCAGCGCATCGCGCAGCCAATTCGCGTCGAAAGCCCGATCTGCCAAGAGTTTTCCGCAAGACAGCCCTTCAATCAGCGCCGCCGTGCCGCGCAGGTCGTGAGCTTGGCCCGGCAGCAGCCGGAAGTCGATCAGGTTGCCGAGCGCGTCGGTCAGCGCCATGATCTTGGTGGTCACACCACCGCGAGAGCGTCCGATGGCCTGGCTTTGAGTCCCCCTTTTGCTCCTTGACCATGGCGGTGGACTTTGACGATGGTTCCGTCGAGCATGGTGTATTCGAAATCAGAATCTTCACCTAACGCTCTGAACATACGATAGAAAACATCTGCCTTCACCCACCTGCGGAACCGCTTGAAAACAGAGTTCCACTTGCCGAAGCTCTCGGGCAGATCCCGTCAGGGGCAGACCATGCGTGAAATCCACAGCACCGCATCAACGAACAGACGAGGGTCGGGTCCGGTGCGGCCGGGGTCACATTCGCGACCAAGACAGTGCGGCGCGATGGTTGCCCACTGGGTGTCAGTCAGAGCGGTGCGGATCAAGGTTGCCTCCCATGTTGGCAACCTTGAATCAGTCAGCCCGTGATTTGGGAATCCCTAAACGTCAACACACCCTAATCGGACGGCGCGCCAAGCGTATCGGCCATCACCGCCCCGCGCTTGCCCATAGGCCGGTCTGGGCCGGTGGTGGTATCCATCGCTGTCTGGTGCTCCAACTCGCCGTTGATCTCGCCTCCCAGGATGACGACAATCATAGAAAGCCAGACCCAGAATAGAAAGCCAATAGGAGCTGCCAACGCGCCGTAAGTGGCATTGAAATTGGCGATGCGGTCCAGATATGTGGTGAAGGCGATCGACATGATGAGCCAGCTGATCGTGGCAAAGGCGCTGCCCCACGTCACCCAGCGCCACTCAGGCGAGCGGCGGCTGGGGCCATGGCGGTATAGTACGGTCAGCGCCAGCCCCAACGTCATCACAAGTAGCGGCCAGCGGAGAAGCAGGATCACGCGGTCGCCCACCGGGCCTAGGTGAAGCACTGCCAGCATGACGGGCATCAGTGCCAGTGTCACAAACAGCAACATCATCAGCGCCATTGCTCCGAGCGTGAAGGCAAAAGCGACCGTGTTAAGACGCAGGAAAGAGCGTTTCTCACGCTCATTGTAGGCGAAGTTCAGCCCCCCGATCATCGCCTTAACACCGCCGTTTGCGCTCCAAAAGGCGATGGTCAGAGAAAGAATTAGCCCCAGTGTCAGTGTCTCGCTGCGTTTCGTTGTCAGGCGGGCAAGCTGTTCTGCGATCATGTCCACCGCGGCGGGCGGAACGAACCCGCGCAGCGACTGTGCTTGGTCTACAGCAGTCGCAGGATCAAGGAAGATCCCATAAATAGACATGAACGCAACTAGGGCGGGGAAAAGGGCGAGGAGAATATAGAAGGTTATCCCTCCTGCGATCAGCATGACGTGGTCTTGGGTCAGCGATTTCCATACCCGCCACAACACATCCTTCAATCCCTTGGCGGGGATAGCAGAGGGAGTTTCGGCGTCGCGGCCCCGGCTGATGTCGTCTTCGGTCAGGTACATGCATCGGGTGCCTTGTCTTGACGGGGCGCATCAGAGGCCCGCTTCCGGTCTTCCTCCCCAAAGTCAAAAGGAACTGCGAGACGATACTCGATGAGCCCGTTCGAATTTGGCATCGCTATCGGAATATTCCGGAGTGCGAGAAACCTGTCAAGTCTTGCTGGGACCGGGTTAGTGGTCTCTGTTCCTGGCCTAAAGAGTGCATCGGAGTTAGTCTGAGGCGAGCTATTCTAAGGGAATGGGGGCTTCAAGAGGGCACTGTCAGAAAAAACGACTTGAGCAGGGCAGGTCGGCCGCATAGCATACGGGAATGACACGACGCAGCCCTTTTGGATATTTCAAGACGAGCCCCGAGGTCATCCGCTTGGCGGTGATGATGTAGGTGCGCTTCCCCCTATGGCATCGCAACGGGGATGATCTTCTTTAGAACGCGGTATCGAGATCAGCCATGAAGCGGTGCGGTTCTGGTGGCACCGGTTCGAGTCGATGTTCGCTGCGGAAATTCGTAAACGTCGGGTCTCGGGGATGCGGTTGAGCCACCGGCGCTGGCAGCTTGGCGGTGTTTCTGACGATCGACTTCGAATGCAGGTAAGGTTAGTTGCCCTTTGATCCCGCAGGTTGGGTCGATGAAAACTTGCGAGTTCGACCTCAGTCGCGTCTGCTTCAGTTGGGAATCGAAATTTCAGCCGTTCTAATAAAATCAATGGCTTACGCCCCAGAGAGCGTTCGACGCCAGTCGCGTTCCCTCCGCCACTTGCCCATCACGAACTGCTCTCCGCAACGGGATAAGGCCGGAATTTCTCGTTGTATTCGGGGGTTATAGGTCTCGGGCTGAGCACCTTGCCAACTGGTCAGAGGTCAGAAATGCCTCTCACAGTTGCGATACTCTCCAAAGCTGATGACTGCGGGAATTTAGTGTTCAGCATTAAGCTATTGGGATTAAAGCCATATTTCTGATCGAAAAATCCATAGTTTGGCTAAACCGTCCGCTATGCGAGGGGAGCCGGCATCGAAAATCTTGGCATTTGTTATGTGCACCGATTGCCCTCGAAATGGACGCAAAGGACCGCTTGCGGTCGTTCCGGGCGACCATATTTAGTGTAATTTGTCAACGATGAACGATGAAGGTAGTCGGAAAAGGGCGAGAAGCTGGGGCAACGGATGTTCGGAGTTCGCTGTTGATGTGTCGGGGCAATTCTAGGCGACCGCGGATTGCACTTATTTCAGATAGCCTATCGACGTGAAAGTGTTATCGCCCTTGGACTTAGGACCTATCTGACGCGATCGACCGTTACACTACAAGCGGCACAGCACTAGCTAATTTACCTTGGGGGAGCTAGCGATTTGCATCGCACTTTGTTCGCGCAGAAGGTGCCTACCGGGCAAGATGCAGATATCTTGAAAAACCAAGATTGGTGCTTGCTGGCGCCAAGGGGTTTGCTCGTCACCATTCTGTCTCGGGCCAAACACAGTTCGAACACTGTCCTCAATTAACCATCATTTCGACCCGTGATGGGCTAGGGGATTTCGATGCGTTACTGGCGTCTAATTTTGGGATTATCGCTGTTTTCGCTGGCACTATGGGTAATTTTTGGCGAGCAGTTGGCCGGAGCAAGCGCCGATGCCGTGGTTAACGCCGAAGTGGTTATAGTCCGCGCTCCCATTTCAGGGTCGCTCAGCGTTAAGCAAGTTCCGCTGGGTGCAATCCTCGTGAAAGGGGATGGGGTCGGTTCAGTCTCAAACCCCATCGCCGACACCATTCGTCAAAACGATCTCGTCATGGAAGCGTCCGTTGCCGAGGCAAATGTCGCTCATTTCATTGCGTCGATCGATGATCTGAATCGCAGGATCGGCGTTACAAAACAGCACATAACCGACTTCAAGGCTGCTCAGCTTGTAGAGCTATCGATGGAACTCGACCACGCCAAGACGCGCTTAATGCGTATCGAGGCTGCAGGGACAAGCAATGATGTCGCTGCCGAGATCGCAACCGAACCCGGCAATGTCGCGCCCGGCGGCCAGAACTTGCCTTCTATTGCGCAGGACATTGCCCAAGAGAGGGTCGACCTCCTGACCAACCAAATTGCCGCCGTGGAGAACGATGTTCGCGAGCCGAATGGTCAAGGCGCATTTTCCTATTTCCAACAGCATCTCGACACGCTGCAAAGCATGATCGACGACCAGACTGAGGGCTTGGCCGAGGCAAAAGCGCGTTTGGTCTCCGTGAAAGCGCGCCTGATGGCCGAACAGCTGCGGACTGCCAAGGAAAGCTCTCAGGATATCCGGTCGCCAGTCAACGGCCCGGTTTGGGAAAGGTTGGCG
This sequence comes from Paracoccaceae bacterium, assembly GCA_039926325.1. Taxonomy (GTDB): domain Bacteria; phylum Pseudomonadota; class Alphaproteobacteria; order Rhodobacterales; family Rhodobacteraceae; genus Stagnihabitans. Next base: position 4,290 of record JBDSXE010000337.1, read on the forward strand.
TCTGACGGCGAGGCGGTCCAGCGCGGAGACGATCTGCTCCGTGTTGCAGATTGCGATTCTGCGATCGTGACGCTGTCGGTCACAGAAAATGTCTACAATCGCCTTCAGATAGGATTGGCCGCCCGCTTTCGTTTCCAGGACTCTAGCAAGGTTTATGATGCTGCGATCATTCGCCTAGGCGGTGCGGGTGCGGTGACGCTTTACCGGAATCTGGCCGTGTCGCCGAGTCAAAAGCATCTGGAAAGATTTGATGTGGCGCTCGTGGTGCCCGATTTGCGCAATGTGCCTGAGCTTCGGTGCCTGATCGGGCGCACTGGGCGCGTCTTCTTCGATCAGCGGCCGTTTGACTGGCTGCGGAATTGGGTACGTTGATGGATTTCTTTCCCTACCTGTCAGAAGTGCAGTCGAGCCTTGTCGAGTTGCTCCTGGTCGCCAGCGCGGCGATCATCGTGCCCCTCATCTTTCACCGCGATAATGAAACCCATCGGCGGGTTTTACTGGTCGTCTCGGCCTTGCTTATACTTCGGTATGCTTGGTGGCGAGGTTCTGAAACACTTTCGCCGCCAGGATTCGACCTGTCATGCTTTGCTAGCTGGTTTCTTTACGCGATCGAAATGTTCTCGCTTACTAGCTCCTTGAGTGCTCTCGCGATCCTGTCGCGCACAAAGAACCGGGCGGCTGAAGCCGACGCGCACGCCGGGTGGTGGGCTCCGGGGCCCGCCCCCAAAGTTGCGGTTCTTATCGCGACTTACAATGAGGAATATTCAGTGCTGGAGCGAACCATCGTCGGGGCGCTGGCGCTGGATTATCCAGACTTTGAGGTGATGGTTCTGGACGACGGTCGACGGACTTGGCTGGGTGAATACTGCGCCCGGATGGGCGTGCGTTATATCACCAGACCGGACAATCTGGGTGCTAAGTCAGGCAACATGAACCACGCGCTGGCGGAACTGGCGCGTGATTTGACGCCGCCCGAATTCATTGGGGTGCTCGATGCCGATTTCGTACCACACCGCAATTTCCTTACCAGAACCATTGCGCTTTGCCATGACCCGAAGGTCGCCTTGGTGGCAACTCCGCAGCACTTTTTTAACGCGGACCCGATTCAGCACAATCTTGGTCTCGGCGATGCTTATCCGGATGAGCAGCGTCTTTTCTTCGATCACCTTCAGCCATCACGCGATGCGTGGGGCATCCCTGTCTGTGCCGGCACGTCTACACTTATCCGCTGGCAAGCGATTCAGGACATTGGAGGGTTCTCGACCGACACCGTGACCGAAGACTTCATGGTTACCTTGACTCTTCAAGAAGCTGGATGGAACTCGGTTTACCTTTGCGAGGCTTTGAGTGAGGGTTTGGCGCCGGAGGGGCTCAAGGAATACATTACACAACGTGCGCGCTGGTGCCTCGGGATGATGCAGATTGCCCGTAGCAAGATGGGACCATTGTCGCGCAATCGCCTGAGGCTTCGGGACCGTTGGAGCGCCTTAGATGCTATCGCTTACTGGTTCTCAACTTTTCCGTTTCGGATCGCGGCGTTGTTTTACCCTCTGTTGTACTGGTTCTGCAACGTCACAGCCGTGAATGCGTCGGTTGCAGGCATCATCAGCAACTTTGGCGTCTATTATTTCTGGACTTTGATGACCCTAAACTTTTTAACCCGTGGCCTTATCGTGCCTATCATCAGCGACGTAAGCCAGCTGATCGCCGCTGGGCCCATTACGCGCGCCGCATTTGCCGGCATGTTCAATCCGCATGGCCATCCATTCAAGGTCACAGCCAAGGGCGGTGACCGGAGCAAGGTGGTGGTCCAATGGCGGCTGATGGCACCCTTCGCGGTATTGCTTGCCCTGACGTTGCTTGGCCTGACGCTCGCCATGTTCTCAGACAAGTACGCCTATTTCGAT
>JBDSXE010000338.1:0-4333 GCA_039926325.1 Paracoccaceae bacterium
AAAGCTGCCGGAACCATGATGATTGACGATGCCGTCAACATCCCCGCGCTGCCCACCTCTGGCCGGACCCCGAGCAACGCACCACGGCCATAAATCGCGGCCACCGCATAGCTGAATGCAGCCCCAAGGATTGCCAGTTGGCCAAGCGAGCTAAAGTCTAGGTGGCGCAGCGCACCGGGACCAATGGTTACCGCGACCCCGGCAAGACCCAAAGCAACGCCGGCTATCTTTGGCGGCGTCAGGCGCTCGTCTTGGAAAACGAATGCGGCGAGGATGACAGTAAAAACCGCTGTGGTTGCGTTCAGAATACCCGCTAGGCCAGAAGCAATATGTGTCTGCCCCCAGACAATCAGGCAGAACGGCACCACGTTGTTCAGGAGGCCAAGGGTCAGGCAGGTCGCCGGCCACTTGGCACCTTTTGGCACCGGCAATCCGCGCCACCAGATATACGTCCACAGCGCCGCGGCCGCCCCGCCGACCCGAAAAGCGACGGTCGTCAAGAACCCGACCTCTGCCAATGCCGCGCGATTGGACAGGAACGACCCTCCCCAGATTATGGCCAATATACCCAAAAAGCCCCAGGCCCTTAGACTGATCGCGGTTTGCTTTGGAAAGGCCTGTACGGTCATGGGCGGACGCTACCCTCGACGATACAAAGGTTCCACCCGAATCCTGCGGCAAAGAAAAACCCCGCGCCCGATAGGGGCGCAGAGTATTCATGCACAGCCGATCAGAATGCGAAGTCGACCTTCATCCCCAGACCGACCGCGTGGTTGCCGGAAAACCTGGTGCCCGACGCATCGACCGCATCGCCCAGTTTCACATACTCCAGCCCGCCCGTAACCTTCATGTTGTCATGGGTCCACGTCCCACCGACGCCAATGCTTTTCATGCCGTCGGTCGGCGACAGACGTGACGCAGTGTCGTTATTCGCCTTTTCATAGCTGACCCGCGCAAAGACCGAGAATTGGTCGTTCAGCTTGCGCCCTATGCCCAGCTGGTACGTCATCACGTTGTGGTCAAAACCAGTAATCCGTCCGCCCAAAGGGAATGGCAATTGCGAGTAAGCGGCCGGAGTAACCTGCCATTTCGACCATTCTGACCAGCGCGCAGACCCGAACAACAAAGTATTCGCGGCGATGCCAGTCTGGAAATCAAAGGCAAGGCTTTGCGGAATGACGATCGTTGTGGTCGAAGTCGGGATCGGACCAAGCGGTGCGAAAACCTCGGTCGTCGAAAATTTGTGGGTCAGCGCCGATTCGTAAGTAATTCCCGCCCGCAGCGCGATCTTGGGAATCTCGTACGCTGCCCCCAGGACGTAGCCGATCTGGCCATCTGCCGCGGCTTTTGCCGTATAGACGCTTCCACCCATCATTTGCGGTGGGATGACGATATTCGCGCTGGACCGCTCATACCGTAGTCCGCCGTAGACAGAGACGGCGTCGCTGGGCCGGTACTTCAGCAGCGCGGCGACCTGTTCGCTGGACCAATGTGCCTCTAGCCCGGTGTAGGCACCGCTTTTATAATTGGAGTCTGCGCCGTAGGGCTGATTCACGATGATCGCATAGGCAAGCCGGTCGTTGATGTCGGCTTTGAACGCAAAGGTCAGGGTCGTATAGGATTCCGCCATATCCCCGGTCGCCAAAGGTCCGCCAAGGGTCGCAAGCGAACCACTGACGTTGGGCGATACGCCGGAAAACCCCAGTTCCGCCACGCTGCCCTTTTCGAACAAAAGGGCGTAGGGCAGGGTGCTGCGATCAATGCCGCCAGCTTCGGCATGAACAGTCGTAACTGCCAAGGCAGCCAGCGCCAGACCGATAGGTTTCATGTCATCCTCCCCTGAAACACTGGCCCGCCTGCCAACTGGCTTATGTGGCGTTACCTTGCCTCAACGCTAAGCTTTCTCACGCCATTCGGTCAACAAATGACGCGACGTTACGGTTTCGTTACCGCAACAAGTGCGACGCCCTTGCCACGCAGTTGCGACTGTACGTTCAGCCAGATGCCGCCAAAGATCACCGCACCCCCGACCAACACCCACGGATCAATCGGTTCGGCGTAGGCAAGTGCGGCGACGATCGCGATCAGCGGCAGGCGGATAAAGTCGATGGGCACCACAAAACTGGCGGGTGCCAGCGATAGCGCGGTGGTCACGCTCAGGTGGGCCACAACGCCGCAAAGTCCGATCAGCGCCAGCCACGGCAGGGTTTGGGTGGTTGGCCAGGTAATGTGACCATCATAACCCGCGCAAATCAGGCCGAAAAAGAATTGCATCAGCGTCAGCCAGAACAGAATGCCGATCACGCTGACCCCGCGCGTCAGCCGTTTGGTGAGGATGGTAACGGCGGCAAAGCATACGGCTGCACCTGCCGCCGCCAGAACGCCGGGCGTCAGCGCCGCCATGTCGGGACGTGCGACGATCAGAATGCCGACAAACCCCAACGCAGCAGACAGCAGACGCACCCGCGTCAATCGCTCGCCCAGGAACAGTGGTGACAGCAGGATCACCCAGATCGGCGACGTGAACTCCAGCGCGAAAATCTGTGCAAGCGGTATCAGCGTCAGCGCCAGAAACCACAGGTTCTGCCCAGTGAAATGCACGATATTTCGGATGAAATGACCAGACAGGTTCTTGGTCGATACCTCACCGATACGCCCCGTCGCGTAGCCATAGATCAGCACCAGCACAAAGCCTATGGCAGAGCGGAACATCAAAATCTCGAACGTATCGTGGATTTTCGATACGTTGCGCGCCGCGATTGCCATGACGGTAAAGGATACGACCGATCCCAACATCCAGACAGCCGCGCGGAACGGCCGTGCTCCCGTCATATCGCGGGTCTCGGTTCAGATTCCATCGGCTGATCCTGTCCGTCCAGCCTGTCCGCCTTACGTAGATCGGGAAATTTCCACGCCCATATGCCCGTCACGATCAGCGTGCCGATACCGCCCAGAACTGCAGCCGCCACCGGGCCGACAAAGCGCGAGACGACGCCGCTTTCAAACTCTCCCAACTCGTTAGAGCCGGATATGAACAGCCCCGACACCGACGATACCCGCCCGCGCATGTGGTCTGGTGTGACGATCTGCATCAGCGTCTGGCGCACATAGACCGACACCATATCGGCAGCACCCAATACGGCCAGCGCCGCAATCGACAGCGGCAGTGACTTCGACAGCCCGAACACCACGGTCGCCAATCCAAACGCTGCAACGGCCCAGAACATCCGCACCCCCGCTTGGCGCTTCAACGGCCAGCGTGAAAGGGCCAGCGCCATCAGCGCCGCGCCAATCGCTGGTCCGGATCGCAACAGCCCAAACCCGGTCGGCCCGACTTGCAAAATGTCGCTGGCAAACGCGGGCAGCAAGGCGGTGGCACCCCCCAGCAAAACCGCGAACAGATCCAAAGAGATCGCGCCGAAGATGATCTTGTTCTGCCAGACGTAAACCAGCCCCTCGCGGATCAGCGCGATCTGGCTGCCGGGTTGGCGTTCGGGCGTCGTATTGCGCCGGATCGACAGCATGAAAACCAGACTGATCGCGTACAAAACCACCACCGCTGCATAAGCGGCAGGCGTCGCCCAGGCAATCAGCAGCCCGCCAATCCACGGTCCGGTGATCACAGCAATCTCACCGCCAAGAGAGCTTAGCGAAATCGCGCGCGCCACCTGATCTGTCGGCACCAGCATTGGCATCAACGCCCAGGCCGCAGGCCGGAAAAACGCCCGCGACGCGCCGAACAGCGCGGCAATGGCGAAAATCACCGGGGTGGATGGATGCGGCTGCAACGCCGCCAACAGCAAACCGATGACGCCGATGGTTTCCGTCGCGATCGCCCCCAGCACCAACGCACGACGCGACATCCGGTCGGCCAGTGATCCCGCGAACAGCGTCAACGCGAACATCGGCACGAACTGCACCAGCCCGACCATGCCGACCAACAACGCCGCCTCTTTGATCGACCCCGTTGCACGACCTAGCTGATAAACCTGCCAGCCGATCGTTACCGCCTCGATCTGGCTGGCAAATGTCACAATGGTCATGCCGGCAAAATACAGGCCGAAATCACGATTGTTGAAAATCAGACTGTCTTTGTACACGCGGGCCATGCGCCGATTTAGCCCGAAGCTTTGGCGGATGCCATAGCACTCCACCCCAATATCACGCAGTCTCATGCCCGTCTTATGTTCATCTCCGCACCAACGTAGGGCGCAAATGTAGAATTTGCCGCAGGTGCATTGCGCACTACCTATGCGCCAAAGCAATAAATAGGTCTCGCCATGAACGCCCCCGTCAAAAACCTTCGCATCGCTGACCACCCGGTCCACGACCA
>JBDSXE010000339.1:0-4658 GCA_039926325.1 Paracoccaceae bacterium
GATGCTCCGCGCCGATTTCAATCCCGCGATCTGTACCCCGTCCCGCCTGTCCGCGTGGTGTTCGTTTTGGGGCGAGGCGCAAAGCCGACCGCTGTACCAGGAACGCTGCGGGTCAAACGACGATCACTACAACGCCCTGATGGAAAGCCTTTGCGGGCAGATCATGGCCGAAGGTGGCTATACCGGGAACGCTGCCCGCATCGCCCGCGTGATCCGCGTCACGACCGAAGGGGTCTGGCTCGACATGATGACGATGAACACACCCTATACCGTCGCGGAAGGTCTGGCGACCGTCTACACGTGCGCCGCCGCTTTCTTCGCCGACCATTTCGGGCCTGAAGGGCTGTTGACGGGCGCGTAAGTCGGGGGTCGGATCGCAGAATTCATATAGAGGCTTTGTAGACCGAATGTAGATGCGTTGTAGATTGCCTCGAATGCCGAAATCTACGCTGCGTTGACTTGGCCAGCCCGTGCCGCCAAACATGCATCGGGGGGCCGAATGACACCGCTGGACCGTATCAAGGCACTGCCAATCTGGAACGGCCGCATTCAGGCCGAACCTCTTGGCGGCGGCATCACCAATGTCAATTTCGTGGTGCAGGACGCGCAAAAAAAGGCCGTTGTCCGCATCGGCAACGACATTCCCCTGCATCAGATCCTACGTTCGAACGAACTGTCCGCCAGCCGTGCTGCTCATGCCGCCGGGGTTTCGCCTGCCGTGCTACACCACGAACCGGGCATCCTTGTCATTGATTTCATTGAAGGAAAGACCCTTACCGCCGCTGACATCCAGCAACCCGCCATGCTGGAACAGGCGCTGGCACTGGTCAAACGCGCCCACCAAACCATCCCCCATCACCTGCGCGGCCCGGTCCAGATGTTCTGGCCATTTCACGTCATCCGCGACTACGCCGCTACCCTGACCGACGACCATAGCCCCCATATTCCCCTCCTGCCGGACCTGCTGACCCAAGCCCAAACCCTCGAATCTGCCGTCGGCCCAATTGACCTGATCTTCGGCCACAACGACTTGCTGCCTGCCAATTTTATCCATGATGGCAACAGGTTATGGCTAATCGACTGGGACTATGCCGGCTTCAACTCTCCCCTGTTCGACCTTGGTGGATTGGCCGCCAACAACGGCCTTACCCCCGATCAGGAAACCTTTGTTCTGGAACGCTATTTTGGTAACATCACCTCCGATCTTCCCCACCGCTACCGCGCGATGAAAGCCGCGGCCGCCCTACGCGAAACGCTATGGTCAATGGTCTCCGAACTCCATTCCGAGCTTGATTTCGATTTCGCCAACTATACCAAAACCAACCTCGCCACTTACGCAGCAGCATACGAAAACCTGTGAGATAACAATGACATCGCTCCCCACCACTGCGAAAGCCGTCATCATTGGCGGCGGCATCATCGGTTGCTCCACCGCCTACCACATGGGCAAACTGGGCTGGACCGACACGGTCTTGTTGGAGAAGAGCAAGCTGACCTCCGGCACCACCTTTCACGCCGCTGGTCTGGTAGGCCAACTGAGAACCTCTGCCAACATCACGCAACTCCTCGGCTACAGCGTTGAACTGTATAAGAAACTGGAGGCCGAGACGGGCCTGCAAACCGGCTGGAAAATGAACGGCGGCCTACGCCTTGCGTGCAACGCCGAACGCTGGATCGAAGTTAAACGTCAAGCCACTACGGCCCATTCCTTCGGTCTGGAAATGCACCTTCTGACCCCGCAAGAGGCGCAAGACCTCTGGCCACTCATGACGATCGACGACCTGATCGGCGCCGCCTATTTACCCACCGACGGTCAGGCCAACCCTAGCGACATCACGCTAAGCCTTGCCAAAGGCGCGCGCATGTCGGGGGTGAAAATCTTTGAGGACACCCAAGTCACGAAAATCATTGTCGAAAATGGCCGCATCCGGGGCGTTGAAACTCCGCATGGCATCATCGAGTGCGAGAAAGTCATCTGCTGTGCCGGTCAGTGGACCCGCACTCTGGCGCAGACTGTCGGCGTTAATGTCCCGCTTGTGTCCGTCGAACACCAATACATGATTACCGAGAAAATTCCCGGTGTTACCGCCAATCTTCCGACCCTGCGCGACCCGGATCGCCTGACCTACTGGAAAGAAGACGTCGGCGGTCTTGTCTGGGGCGGCTACGAGCCCAACCCCAAACCGTGGGCGCTTAACGGCATCCCTGAAAACCATATTTTCAGTCTGCTGAACTCTGACTACGATCACTATTCCCAGTTCATGGAAGACGCGATTGCCCGGGTTCCCGCCTTGGAAACCGCTGGCGTCAAGCAACTGCTGAACGGCCCGGAGTCCTTCACTCCCGATGGCAATTTTATTCTGGGTGAGGCGCCGGAACTCAAGAATTTCTATGTCGGCGCAGGCTTTAACGCGTTCGGCATCGCCTCCGCAGGTGGTGCGGGCATGGCCCTCGCCGAATGGGCTACCAAGGGCGAGGCTCCGTACGACTTGTGGCCCGTCGACATCCGCCGCTTCGGTCAGGTTCACCGTTCCATCGATTGGGTCCGTATCCGCACTTTGGAAGCCTACGGCAAGCACTACACCATCGCTTTCCCCGCCGAAGAGATGAAATCCGTCCGCCCCACCCGCCGCTCCCCACTTTACGGCCACCTTGCCGCTGCCAAAGCAGTCTTCGGCGAGAAACTCGGCTGGGAGCGTCCAAATTGGTTCGCCACGCATGAAGAAGCGGTGGACCGCTACACTTACCTGCGCCCGAACTGGTTCAACGCGGTGAAACGTGAACATCAGGCCGCGCGAGAGGCTGCCGTGTTGATTGACCAGACCTCCTTCGCCAAATTCACGCTGAAAGGCCCTGACGCGGCCAAGGCGCTGTCTTGGATCGCTGCGGGGAATGCCGACCGGGAAGTCGGCGCGCTGACCTACACCCAGCTTCTGAACGCGCGCGGCGGGATCGAGGCTGACGTGACCGTCGCTCGCATCGCGCAGGATGAGTTTTACATCACCACCGGCACCGGTTTTGCTACCCATGATTTCGACTGGATCGCGCGCCACCTGACCGGCAATTGCCAGCTGACCGACGTGACCTCGGGCAATGCCGTGCTGTCGCTGATGGGGCCGGAGGCGCGGGAGATACTGGCGCGGGTCTGTACGGATGATCTGTCAAATGCAGCGTTCCCGTTCGCTTCCAACCGGCGGATTTCGGTGGCGTCCTGTCCGGTTTTGGCGCTGCGGGTGACTTACGTCGGTGAACTGGGGTGGGAGCTGCATATGCCGGTCGAGGTGGCGGTCACGGTTTACGAGGCGCTGATGGCGGCGGGGCGGGATCTGGGGCTGGTGAATGCCGGGTATCGCGCGATTGAAACCCTGCGGCTGGAAAAGGGCTATCGTGCGGGGGGGTCGGATATTGGCCCGGATCATTCTCCGGTCGAGGCGGGGTTAACTTGGGCTTGCAAAATGAAATCCGGCCTGCCGTTTCTGGGACGGGAGGCGGTGGCGGCGCAGATCGAGGCCGGGCCGAAGAAGCGGCTGGCGACGTTCTGGGTTGATGATCCGTCGGTGATCTTGCTGGGAAGAGAGACGATTTATCGGGACGGAGAGCGAGTTGGCTGGCTGTCGTCGGGCGGGTTCGGGTATACTTTGGACCGGCCGATCGGAATGGGGTACATCCGGCGGCCGGGGGTGGACGAGGCTTGGTTGAAGGCAGGGAATTGGGAATTGGAGGTCGCGTCGGAACGGGTGCCTGCGAAGGCGACTTTGGAGGCGTTATATGATCCGAAGGGCGCGCGGGTTAGGGGGTAGTTTCACGCGTGCAAATTGTAGTAAGTGGTTAATATTAAAGAGAATTTTTGTTTCTATTTATGTTTTTTTAGTATTTTCGAACGCGACAGAGTCAGCTGAGAGACGCATGTGCGCCATTGCTGTAAAGCTTGCCATGAACCGATCTATCAGATTAACTTAAGATCGGGTCGGTGACCTATGTGCGTCTGTAATTTTGGGAGCATCGTTTTTATGAAGAACCGGCAACAGATGGCAAACGAAGGCGCAATTGGTAAGACCTTTTTTACCACTTGAAGGTGTTCGTGCTTTATTGGCTTCGCATCCCTTTTTTTGCGATACCATCGTTGCGTCATATGCTCGAAAGAGAACCGATCTCACCTTCGGAAAATCGGGTTCGCTGGGATGATCTCTTGTCGAATTCGCGTTTCGAAACCTATCTCGGAAATACTATCCGGGTAGATGCCACCAATGCAATGACGGCGATACAGATCAAGTATCACAGCAATGAGAATCCCGCCGTTCTGGACGTCGGATGCAGTGGCGGAACCTTGCCACTTTCGCTTTACTCTTTCGATAAATATATGGGGACAGATGTCAGCGCTCACGCAACCGAAGTGGCTAAAGCAGAATATCCGCATCGACAAGACCTTGAGTCGGGCCGTGTTCGTTACCAGCCCAATGATCTGCGGACATTTGACCTTGGGGACGAGACCTGGGACGTTATCGTGTTCAACGAAGTCCTGTACTATTTGAAATGCGAGCAAGCGGCAGAGCAGGTTCAGCGGTACGCTAAAAACCTGAAGCCCGGCGGGATCGTCTGTATTTCGATGAACGACGACGGCAAATCGATGGCGATTTTTGCGGAGATTCGCAAGAAAT